>JAYVZM010000135.1:0-5780 GCA_043783345.1 Verrucomicrobiota bacterium | reverse complement strand
CGGACGAGTCGCAACGGAGGGCGCCAGAGTCGCAGTGGAAAACGGAACCGGACACCGAGCGGCGCAACCGGGAGGTGAATGGGAATTCCCAGACGGCGGAAAAGGCGCAACCGCCGGCCGGGGAACGCGGCAGATCTGACGCGGCGAGGGCCCGGGAAGAATCCCAGCGGAAGGAGCGGCAGGAGGACGAGCAACGCGTGCAGATTGACGCGGCCCCAGCCCGGCAGGAATCACAGCGGAACGAGCAACAGGCGCAGCGGAAGGCACAGCAGGATGAGGAGAGGCGCAACCGGGAGGCCGGCGCGGCCAAGGCGAAACAAGAGGGCGATCAACGCGCGCAGGCCGATGCGGCGAGGGCCCAGCAGGAAACCCAGCGACGGGAACAAGAATCACAACGGAAGGGACAACAGGCGCAACGGAAAGCGCAGGAGGCGCAAATGAAGGCGCAGCAGGACGAGGAACGCGCGAAAGCATCCGCCGCGAAGGCCCAAGAGTCCCAGCAACAGGCGAACGAGAACGCGGCCCGGGCGAAACAGGAAATGGAGCAGCGCGCCCAGGCGGACGCGGCCAGAGCTCAGGAAGAGTCACGGCGGCCGGCGCCGCCGCCACAAGTCAGGGCGCCGGAAGGTCTGAGACGCGGCGAGGACAGAACCCGGGCGAAACCGGCCCCGGAGCGCCGGCCGCCGAAGGAGGAGGAGGCCGGGAAAGAGAAGGAGGACGAAAAACGGCGCGGAGACTGAGCGCCGGTTCGCCGCCGACTCAGCTCCCCAGCACCCGTTCGATCTCGCCGATTTTTTTCTGCACCTTGCCTTCGATTTGGTTCGCCTTGCCCGCGGCTTCCAGCCGGGGGTTTCCCACCAACTTGCCGGTGGCGGCCTTGACTTTGCCGGCGATGGACTTGGCGGCGCCGGCGGCCTGATCATGGGTGCTTGGTTTCATGGGATTGATTGGTTGCGGTGAATTTGCGGACGAGTATCGGAATCTGAAGGTAAGCGAGATCGCGACCGGACACCATGGGGCGTAACCCGAACCCGCCTCCGCCGGGCCACGGCGAGGCGGGGCGGAAACGGAGGGGGCGGGTTTGCCAATCGCTTGGCTCGGTGGGCACCGGGGGCGGCTTTTGCAGTCCAACTGTTCATGATAAAACATGCATTCGTCCTGATGGCGCTGGGCTTGATCGGAATGGGGGCGGGTTGCTCGTCAACTTACTACAACGCCCTGGAGAAGTTCGGCTTTGCCAAGCGGGACATCCTGGTGTCGCGCGTGGACGACACGCGCAAGGCGCAGGGCGAGGCCAAGGAACAGTTTGCCAGCGCGCTCGAGCATTTTCTGGCGGTGACCAAGGCCGGGGGCGGGGACTTGGAGCGGAAATACCAGGACCTCAACCGGGATTTCGAGCGCAGCGAAAAGAGCGCCCGCGAGGTGCACGACCGCATCGCGGCCGTCGAGGATGTGGCGGAGGCGCTGTTTCGGGAATGGAAACAGGAATTGTCCCAGTATTCCGATGCTTCGCTCCGCCGGGAGAGCCAGCGGAAGCTGGATGCCACCCGGGCACGCTACGATGACTTGCTGCGACTGATGCGCCGGGCAGCCGACCGCATGGATCCGGTCCTGGCCACCTTTCGCGACCAGGTGCTTTTCCTGAAACACAACCTCAACGCGCACGCCATCGCCTCGCTCGATGCCACCAGCCACACCTTGGAAGCCGACATTTCGCGGCTGATTGCCGACATGGAAGCCTCGATCCGGGAATCCGAGGCCTTCATCAAGTCGCTGAAAAGCGAGTAGGAGAGATTCCGCTCACACGGTTTTCTGCCTGGTCTGCACGGTGGCCTGGATCTCGCGGGCGTCCGACTTCCACAGGCCGTTGATGAAGATGGGCTGGCTGCCGCCGGAGGTCTCAATGCTCAGGTTGGCCAGGAAAATCCCGTGCTTGACGCGGAGGGAGGCGACCGCGCGGTAGTTGATGTGTTCTTCCTCCGAGCCGAAGAGCGCGCCTTTCCGGAAATGCATGCCATCGTCGGCGAGCTTGAGCCGGTCCCGAAAGAACAGGTTTCCCGCCGACCAGCGGCTCGAATAATAGATCCTCTCCTCGATCTTCGGTCCGGGCGCCGGCGGGACGCCGGGTGAAGCCGCCGGCGCCGGAGCCTCCGCCCGGAGCAAGCGCTCCTTGGCCGCGGCAAATTCCCCGTCGCTCAGCTGTTCCTCCCGGTGCAGATCAGCCAGCTTGCGGAGTTCGTCGGTCAGATTCATGGCCATCGGCTATTGACCGCGTCGGCCACCCCAAGTGACACGAAAAGCGCCGAAGTTGGCGGTTCGACCGATCGCTATTTCAATTTCTTCAACGAATCGGCGGCTTGGGTGAATTTCGGGTCGAACTTCAAGGCCGCTTCGTAAGCGGTCCGGGCCCCGGCGGGATCGTTTTTCTTCTCAAGGAGGTTGCCGATGCGCCACTGGGCCGCGGCATGGCCGGGCGTGTTGGGCGGGGGCGGGAGCGTGAGGCACTGCTTGAGCGCTTCCAGGCCGCGATCGATGCGCTCGCCCGTGATGGCGGCGAGCCGGCCGAATTGGTAGAGGGCGGCGTAGTTCTCGGGCGTGGCCTTGAGGGCTTCCTCGAGTTGGGTGAAAGCCTCCGCGAATTTCTTGTCGGCGGCATAAAGCGTGGCGTAGGCGAGGCGCCCGCGGTTGGCGTCGAGTTTCCTGATCTCCGCGGCCTGGGCGTGGGCCTTGTCCATCCCGCCGCCCATCATGCTGGGCGCATTCTGATAATAGCCCAGCAGGCTGCTGCGGGCGTCGAGATTCGCCGGGTCGAGCGCGACGGCTTTTTCGTAGGCGGCGCCGCACTTTTTCGCCAGGCCCATCTTGGAGAGCATGCCGGCCTTCTGGGCCGCGAAACCGTAGGCATCGCCGAGCTGCCGTTGATAATCGCCACTCGCCGGGGCAAGCTCCGCCGCCTTCTCGGCCGCGGCGATAGCGGCATCGGGATCGCCTTTGGCCACACTGACGCTGGCAAGCAAAGCATAAGCCTCCGCCTCGGCGGGATTCGCGGCGATCAGCGCGTTCGCCGCGGACTCGGCCGCGGCGACCTTGCCGTCGCGGAGCAGGCGGCGGACATTTTCGATTTTTTCCGGAGAAACAGCCGCTTGGGCGATGGCTGCCGTGAGCAGGAGGAGGAGGAGGAGGGAGCGCATGGAGAGATGGACGCTGCGGGAGTCAGTTGAAGGTTGAAAGCTGAAGGGTGAAGGTCGCAAGGCGGGTGGATCGGTCTTTCAGCGTTCAACCGCCCATTCATTCCGCCCGCAGGACTGACATGGCGTCGACCTGGCCGGCGCGGCGGGCCGGCAGCCAGCAGGCGAGCAACGCCACGGCGATGAGCAGGAGCGTGGCGCCGATCAACACCGCCGCGCTGTTCATGCGCAGGCCGGGATTCAAGGCGGCCAGGATCCGGCAGACTCCCATCCCCCCGAACAGGCCGAGCAGGGAACCCCAGAGGGCCAGTTTCATCCCGGAGACGAGGACGAGGCGGTTGATATTGCTCAGCGTGGCACCGAGCGCGAGGCGGATGGCGAACTCGCCGGTGCGCTGCGCCATCGTGCGCGCGATCACGCCGTAGATGCCCAGCGAGGCGAGGCCGAGCCCGAGCACGGCCATGCCGGAGAAGAGATCGCGGCCGACGGCGACCTGGTAGTTGGTGCGCTCAATCGTGAGGTCGGCGTGCTGGAGCTGGCGCACGGGCAAGTCCGAATCGAGCTGCGCCATCGTCGCCCGGATGCTGTCCACGAGAACGGCCGGCGCGACGCCAGTGGTGCGCACGGCGATTTCGTTCTGACTCCGGGGTTCCTGGGCCATGGGTTGGTAGACCTGGCTGGGCACGAGGTTGAGATCGGTGACCGCCGGTTCCACGTCAGCCACGACGCCGACGACCTCGCCCCAGCGGGGATTGCCGTCCGCCACCTGCGCGAGGCGCTGGCCGATGGGATTGGTGCTGCCGAACAGCGCCCGGGCGGTGAGTTCGCTGACGATGAAAACCTTCGGCGCCTGGGCGGTGTCGCGCTCGTCGAAGGCGCGGCCGGCGAGCAGGCGGGTGCCATAGGCATCGAAATAGCCGGGGCTCACGCTGTTGACGACGGCAGCAGGCTCGAGGCCGCGCCGGGGACGGTCGCGGCCGTCGACGACAAATTTCCGGGTGTCCGGCCAGTTGAAGAAGGGCGTGAACGACGAGATGCTGGCGGAGGCGACGCCGGGCAGGGCCGCGAGCCGTTCGAGCGTGCGCCGGTGAAAGGCGGCTATTTTTTCCGTGTCGGGATAGCTGGCGGCGGGCAGCAGGACGGTCCCGGTGATGAGGTGGTCGGAGGCCCAGCCGATGCGGCGGTTGTTCAACTCCTGCAGGCCGCCAATCTGAACGCCGGCGGCCGCGAGCAGGATCATCGCGACGGCGAACTGGCCGACGATGAGGAACTGGCGGAAGCGCTGGTGGCCGCGTCCGCCCACCGTGCCGCGCCCGCCGCTCTTCAGCGTGCGGTTCAGGTCCAGCCGCAGGGCAAACAGCGCCGGGGCCAGGCCGAAGGCCACGGCGGTGACGAGTGCGGCGAGAAAAGCCCAGCCAAACACCGGCCAGCCGAAGTCCATCACGACCGCCTCGCCATTGTCGCCCAGGGAGCGCACGGCCATGTAGTCGCCGAACCAAAGGGCGAAGAAGACGGCGCCGACGCCGCCGGCAAGGGCCAGCAGGAGCGATTCGGCGACCAGCGGGCGCAGCAACTGGAGGCGCGAGGCGCCGAGGGCGCCGCGCACCGCGAACTCCCGGGCGCGCGCCATGGTGCGCGCGAGGAGCAGGTTGGCGAGATTCGAGCAGGCGATGAGCAGCACCAGGGCCGAGAGCGCGAACATCATGTTGAACATCGGCCGGGCGCTCCGGCCGGCGATGGTGTCTGGCAGCGGGACCGCCCGCCATGAGCTCTCGGCGTTGGCCTCGGGAAAATCCTTCGCCAGGCGCGCGCCGAAGTGGGTGACAAACCCTGCGACCTCCGGAAACGAGCGGGCCGGGGAGCGTCGGATGACCACGCGGAGCAACGAACCGCGGCGATCCGCCGCCGACTCGGGGGTGAAGGCCAGCGGCCGGAAGAAATCGATCATGCCCAGGTGGCGCCACTCGTTGAACGTTTCCGGCATCACGCCGACGACCTGGTGCGGCTCGCCGTCGATCCGGATGGTGCGGCCGACGATGTCGGGTTCGCCGCCGTAGCGCTTGAGCCAGACCCGCTGGCTGAGGATGACCACCCGATCGCGGCCGGGCGTTTCCTCCTCGGGCCGGAAGGAGCGGCCGAGCTGCGGAGGGATGCCGAGCAGGGTAAAGAGATTGGCGGTGCTCCGTGCGGCGTAGGCGATCTCGGCGGGATTGCCCGGTTCCGACAGGCTCGCGTTCGCGGGGGTGTAGGCGGCCACCTCACCCAGGCCGTGGCTGGCGCGCTGGAAATCGAGGAAGTCAGCCGGGGCGATGTGGCCGTTGGGTTTTTGTGCGGTGACGCGGTAGAGGCGGACCAGTTGGCCGGCGTCCGGGTAGGGCAGCGGCTTGAACAGGATGGTTTGAAACGTGCTGAACATCGCGGTGTTGGCCCCGATGCCAAGCGCGAGCGTGACTATGGCGATGAAGGAAAAGCCGGGGGATTTCCGGAGGGAGCGGACGCCGAGTCGCAGGTCCAGGAGGAAGTTTTCCAGCCACCGCCAGCCGCGGCCCTCGCGCGCGCGTTCCTGGATGCTGGCGAGGTTGCCGAACTTCC
>JAYVZM010000134.1:0-5782 GCA_043783345.1 Verrucomicrobiota bacterium | reverse complement strand
GGAAGGCCGAAGCCCGGCTGTTCTGGGTCGATTTCCGCGTGTTCCGTGTATTCTGTGGTTCCCTCATGTCCTGGGCCGGCACACCGATTCATTTCATCGACTTCGAGGGGAACGCGACCTCGGGCATCATCGAGTTTGGCGTCGTGACGCTGCGCGGCGGGGAGATCGCGGCGACCCGCACGCGGCTGTGCCAGGCCAGCGGGCGGATCTCCGCCGAGGACGCCGCGGTGCACGGCCTGGGGGAACCGGATCTGTGGGAGGCCGCCTCGTTCAACGAGGAGTGGGAGTATTTCGCCAGCTTGCGCGAGAGCGGGCCGCTGGCGGCGCATTTTGCCCACGTGGAGAACCATCTGCTCCGGACCGTCTGGGCCTATCCGCGCCGCGCGCCGGATTTCGCCCGGCCGGGCAAGACCGCGACCGAATGGGGCCCGTGGATCGACACCGGCCGGCTTTATCCGCAGTTCTTCCCCGCGCTGGGCGACGGCAAGCTCGCGGAGCTCGTGGCGGCGTGTGGATTGCGGGTGGAGCTGGAGGCGCTGGCAGTGGTGCATTGCCCGGCGGGGCGCCGGCAATATCACGCGGCGCTCTACGATGCGCTCGGCGGTGCGCTCCTGTTGCGGGCATTGCTGCAGCGCCCGGAGTGCGCGGCGGCGACGATTCCGTGGTTGCTGCAGATGAGCACGCTCGACGGCGGCAAGCGCGACGCGCTGCAGCAGGGGGATCTTTGGTAGGGCGGCGAGTCCCTTTGCCGCCGACGCGGCGCGGACGGAGTCCACGCCCTACCCATCAATCCATGGGGTATTTCTTCAGGCCGGTGAGCTGGAGGAATGTTCGTATTACGAACAAAGGATTGTTGACCAGGTAGCGCCGCCACAACCGGCGCGGCTCGACGCACAGCCGGAAGAGCCATTCTAGTCCGCTGCGCTGCATCCAGCGCGGGGCCTGGGCCACGCGGCCGGAGTGAAAATCAAACGCGGCACCGACGCCGATGAGCAGACCGGCGTCGAGCGTCCGCCAGTTCCCGGCCATGAATTTTTCCTGCTTGGGCGTGCTGATGCCGACCCAGAGGACATCCGGTTTCTTCATCGCGATGTCAGCGCGCAGCGCGGTGGTCTCCTCGGCCGTCAGCGGCCGGAAGGGCGGAGTGAAAGTGCCGGCGACCTGCAGGCCGGGAAAACGGGCGCAGAGTTTTTCGCGCAGCGCCTCCGCGACGCCGGGTCCGCCGCCGTAGAAATAATGGGTCAGGCCGGCGGCGCGGCCGGCGTCGCACACCGCCAGCATGAGGTCGGGGCCGTAGACCCGGGTGATGCCGCGGTGGCCGTGGCCGCGGCCGAGCCAGACGAGCGGCATGCCGTCGGGCGTGGTAAGGTAGGAGTGGTTGTAGGCGGTGAGGAGGGCGGGATCGGAGCGCGCCAGATTGAGATTATAGGCGGTCGCGCAGCAGACGTAGCCCAGTTGCCTACGTCCCTGGGCTGCCAGCACGAGATCGCGCGCCTGCTCCAGCGACAGCGCCGAGACGCCGGTGCCGAGGACGTTGAAGCGGGGGGGCGGGACCATGATTGATCCAGCTTGCGCAGTCCCTTGGCCGCCCGCAATGACGGATCAGGACCTGACAGGCGCAAATATTTTCGTTGCGCAGGGAAGATACACCAAGCGAATTACCCATCGCAATGAAGACACTCTGCTGGCTCGGATTGGGATGGCTGCTGCTAACAGTGGAGCTCGGCGCGCAGCAGCGGATGTATTTCGATGCAAACCTGAATACGGCGCGGCAACTGGAGGCCAAGGGGAACGAGATTGAGGCAGAAAAGGAATATCGCGTGGCGGTGTGGCGCGCCCGCAATCACCTGAAGGAGCAGGATGTAGCTGATGCGCTGTATTCCCTGGGCCAATTTTATCGACACGCTAGCCGAAATGCCAATGCCATCACTGAATTGTTGGAATCCCTGGCGATCCAGCAACGCCTGTCTGACGACACCGATGTGCGCACCGGGCGCAGGCTGGCCGAGTTGGCGGCGGCTTATATCGTGAACCGTGAACTAAACAACGCGCGTCCGCTCATCGAAAAGTTGCGCCCCATCGCCCCGAAATTCCGGGGTAAGGAGAAACAATTTGTCGGAGGACTCTTTGAGGAGATGGACAAGTTTTCGAAGGCAACTGAAACGTTTGAAAAGATAGCCGCTGCGGCCGGGAAAGGCGACCTGCATGCCCGCTATGAGTTCGCTTCGTGCTACGAAGACGGCATCGGGGTTACCCAGGACAGCAAGAAGGCGTTCGAATTGTTTAGCGCACTGGCCGCCGAGGGCGACCTGAACTCGGAATATTATCTCGGGGTGATGTATGACAAGTCTCGCGGGGTGCCGCGGGATGCCACCACGGCCGCTCACTATTTTCGCCAGGCGGCCGAACGTGGCCTGGCTATCGCACAGTTCAACTACGCCGTGTTGCTCACTCGTGGTGACGGTGTGCCAGGAATCTGCCGGAGGCGCTAGATTGGGCGAAGAAAGCCGAGAAGGGTGGCTATCCTGGCGCGGCGCGAGCAGTGGCCATCATCGAACGCGACATGGCCAAATAAAAAATAGCGGAAAATAGGTCCAATAACAACGGACTGGGGGTCTCCAGTGAGCCGGCTCACAGCCCGTGTTGGTCCACCAGGTAGACGAGCGCGGCCATCGCCGCGGCGCCGAGCTCGAGCTCGCGCGGGTTCACCTTGTCGAGGGAATCCTCGGTGGTGTGGTGGATGTCGAAGTAGCGCTGGGAGTCGGGCGTGAGGCCGGCGACGACAGTGCCTTGGGCGAGGAGCGGATGCACATCCACGCCACCGACGCCGTCCTGGAAATGGTAGATGCCGTAGGGTTCGAACAAGGGAAGCCAGCGGACCGCGCGTTTGTGGGCGTCGCCGGCGGGATTGCCGAGGTTGAATCCTTTGGGTTGGTAGCCGCCGCTGTCGGTTTCGAGGGCGAAGAGGTGCTGCTCCTTCTTCGCCGCGACGGCGGAGGAATAGGCGGTGGCCCCCCGGGTGCCGTTCTCCTCGTTGGTGAAGAGCACGCAGCGGACGGTGTGGCGCGGCGTGTAGCCGACCGCCTTCAACAGGCGGAGCACCTCGATGGATTCCACGACGCCGGCGCCGTCGTCGTGCGCGCCGGGGGCGATATCCCACGAGTCGAGGTGGCCGCCGACAAGGATGACCTGTTCGGGATGCTCCGAGCCACGGAGTTCGCCGATGACGTTGTGCGAGGGGGCGTCGTCAAACCAGGTGGAGTTGAGGACCATCTCCACGGTGAGCGCAGGGTCCAGTTTCAGGGCGGCGCTGAGATTGTCCGCAGCGACAGTGCTGAGCGCGGCGGCGGGAAGGCGGAGCACATCGGGCAGGTAGGTGGTGTTGCCGGTGTGCGGCACGTCGTCGTGCGAGAGGGTGAGTGATCGCACGAGCACGCCGACCGCGCCATATTTACCCGCTTCGCCGGGGCCCCCGTTGCGCTGGTCGCCGGCATCGCGGTAGGCGAGGCCGGTGGTGACATGGGCGGGATTCATCGGGCGGTTGAAAAACACGATCTTGCCCTTCACGTCCACGGTCTTGAGTTCGTCGAGCGAGTGCAACTCGACGACGGAAGCGCGCAGCCCGCCGGGCGGCGTGGGCACGGAACCACCCAGCGCGACAGCGGCGAGCCCTTCGACTCGCTCAGGGCGGGCCGTGCCGGAGTTGGCGAACTGGAGGCTGTGGTAACGGACGGTCTCCGGCGCGCCGCGCTCCCAGTGCGGCACCATGACGGGTTGAAGTTCGGTGCGGTCGACGCCGGCCTGCTCCAGGATGGTCCGGGCCCATCGCACGGCGCCCTCGAGGTTTTTCGAGCCACTGAGCCGGCCGGGGTATTTCGCCGTCAGCTCGCGCAGGTGCTCATAGGCCGGGCTGGTGGTGAGCGCCGCGGTGTAGAGGGCGTGAAGCATTTTCTCATCGGCGGCGGTGTCCTCGGTCGCACGGGCCGGGGAAAAACACGAAACCGCGCAGAGCGCGGCGAGAACGAGGCGTGGCAGGGAGCGCATCCGGTTACAGTTGGAAGCGGAGGCGAGGTGGCAAGCGGGGAGTGCCGTCCGACCGGTGCAGTGGGTGCCGAAAATCTGCGACGCAGCAACCCGTCCGCCGCCGCGGCTCAGAACCACTTCTTCTTTTTCAGGTAGAGGGCGGTGATCAGGGTGAAGACCAGCGTCACCATGAGGGCGGTCCGATAGCCATGGGGCGACTTCAGCTCGGCCATGAACTCGAAGTTCATGCCATACCAGGTGCCGACCACCATGACGGGAATCGTGATGGCGGTGATGGCCGTGAGAAACTTGATGCCTTCATTGGCCTCGCCTGCCGCCTTGTTGAGGTGGATGTCGAACGCCATCATCAGCCGCTCGTGGTAGCCGATGAGCGTCTCCTCGAGCCGGGCCAGGTTGTCGCGCAGGTCGCGGAAGTAGGGCAGCAGGGTATTACGGATGAACTTGCTGTCGCCGCGCGCGAGGCGGTCGATGACGTCGCGCTGCGGACGGACGATTTGACGGAGCTTGGTGAAATCACTGCGGACCTGCAGCAGCTCGGTCACGAGCCGTTTGTCGGAGGTCTGGCTCAGCACGATCTCCTCGATCTCCTCCAGCTCGCCGTGCAGTTCCGCGAGCATCGGCGTGTAATTGTCCACCAGCAGGTCGAGCAGGGTGTGGGCGAGCCGGTCGGGGCCGCGCGGGCCGGGCCCGGCGTTTTTGCCGAGCCGTTCGCTCAGGAGGGAGACGGAGCGGAGCGGCGTGCGGTGAAAGGTGACGAGGAATTCCTTGCCCAGGAAGAGGTCGAGCTCGGTGGTGGCGAACTTGTCCTTGCGCGAATAGTCCACGGCATGCGTGACCATGAAAAGGTAGGTCTCGTAGTCCTCGATCTTGGGCAGGCTGCTCGGGGTGACGCAGTCCTCGATGGCCAGCGGGTGGAATTGAAACACGCCCTCGAGGATGGTCTTGATCTCGTCGTCGGTCGGGTTGTCGAGGTCCACCCAGACGATCAGGCCCTTGTCGGCGAGCACGAGCCGCAGGGCCTCGAGTTCGAGGTCGCGGCCGGCGAGTTTGCCTTCGCTGAAGATGAAGGAGCGGATCATGCGGTGGGAAAGGTTTGGCGCGGGGCCGGGCCGAGGCAAGCCCGGGGTAGGGGTGGAGTAGGGACCATTGGTCCCGCGGGTTATCAGCGGCGAGGCGTCTGTGTCGCAGGACTGATAGTCGCGCCTCCATTTCGCCGACGTGCGGCGAATGTTACTTCTCCGGGCCGAGAATCTTGTCCTCGAGTTCCTTCACAGCGGCAATGAAGGCCTCGGGGGTGGGCGCGGCGAGCAGGGCGTCGCGGCTCGAGGCGTCCTTGATCAACCGGCAGAGCGAGCCGACGAGCATGAGGTAGTCGCCGGGATTCGACTTGGGGGTGCCGAGCAGAAACATGAGGCGCACCGTTTGGTCGCAATTCTCGAAATGCACCCCGGCCGTGCTGCGGCCGACGGCGATGACGATTTTCTTCACGTGCTCGGTGCGGGCGTGGGGCAGGGCGATCTCGTTGCCGAGGCAGGTGGTGTCGAGCCGCTCGCGCGCGAGCAGTTCCTGGTAGAAGCCGGCGAAATTGACGACGTTGGGGTGGGTTTCCAGCAGCTTGGCCACCTCGCTGAGCGCCGCGGTGCGCTTGGTGCTCTGAATATTCAGCAGGATGCGGGAGGGTTCGAGGAGACTGGAGAGACGGGCGGGCATGCGCGAGAGAAGATAGGAAAAGAGACCC
>JAYVZM010000133.1:0-5787 GCA_043783345.1 Verrucomicrobiota bacterium | reverse complement strand
CTCCATCCCGCTCCGTTACATGCACACGCCCAGCGAGGTCGTCGACCTCGCGGACGTGGAGACTTGCGTGAAGCTTTTCGTCGCCTTCGCCAAGTCGATCGGGAAGGACGAGAGCTTCAACTGGTAGGGCTGCCGGGCGGCTCCAAAAATTCTGGAGCCGCAGCGGGGTCGCCGTGACTCCAGGTCGCGGAACGCGGAGCGTATCGCACCCCGAGCAAGCCGGGTGTAAAGTCCGACCTGCAATACGGACACGGAGTGCTGGACCGCAGACATGCCCGGCGCCGGCCGCGAAGCCGGACTCAGGCTGCGTCTTTGCTGGTGGAGGCGGCGCTGCGGGCCGTCTTCACGAGTTGCGGCTTCTTGCGGCCCTCGACGACGGCCTGGTCGATGATGACCTCGGCGATGTCGTCGCGGGTGGGCAGGTCATACATGACCTCAAGCATGATCTTCTCCAAAATGGCCCGGAGCGCGCGGGCGCCGGTTTTGAGCTCGATCGCCCTCAGGGCGATGGCATGCAGGGCATCGCGGGTGAACTTGAGCTGCACGCCGTCCATCGCGAAAAGCTTGGAATACTGCTTCACCATCGAGTTCTTGGTGCGGAGCAGCACCTTTTCCAGATCGGCGATCTTCAACTCGTCGAGCACGGAGACGACCGGGAGGCGGCCGATGAACTCGGGGATCATGCCGAAGCGGATGAGATCCTCCGGTGCGACGCCGCGCATCATCTCGTCGGGCGTGAGATCGTGGTCCTTCGCGTTGATATGGAATCCGAGCGAGCGCTGGCCGAGGCGTTTCTTGATGACCTCGTTGAGGCCGACGAAGGCGCCGCCGCAGACAAAGAGAATGTTCGAGGTGTTGACCTGGATGTATTCCTGGTTCGGGTGCTTGCGGCCGCCCTGCGGGGGAACGTTGCAGGTGGTGCCCTCGAGGATCTTGAGCAGCGCCTGCTGCACGCCCTCGCCGGAGACGTCGCGGGTGATGGAGACATTCTCGGTGGTGCGGCGGATCTTGTCGATCTCGTCGATGTAGATGATGCCGCACTCGGCCTTCTTCACGTCGTAGTTGGCGGCCTGCAGGAGGCGGAGGACCACGTTCTCCACGTCCTCGCCGACGTAGCCGGCCTCGGTGAGCGTGGTGGCGTCGGAAATGGCGAACGGCACATCGAGGATGCGCGCGAGCGAGCGGGCGAGCAGCGTCTTGCCCGACCCGGTGGGGCCGACCAGCAGGATGTTGCTCTTCTCGACCTCCACGTCGCTGAACTCGGAAGGCATCGCCACGTTGTCGCGCGGCTGGCCGGAAGCGTCGTAGTTGAGGCGCTTGTAGTGATTGTAGACGGCCACCGAGAGCACCTTCTTCGCGTGGTCCTGGCCGATGACGTGGTCGTCGAGCACCTTCTTGATGTCGCCGGGCTTGATGAGCCGGAAAGCCGGTTTGGTCCCTTCGGGGGCCGGCGCCTTCACCTCGCGGTCGATGATCGTCTTGCAGACGTTGACGCAGGAATCGCAGATATACACGCCCGGTCCCGCAATGATCTTGCGGACCTCCGCCTGCGATTTGCCGCAGAAGGAGCAAAGGGTCATGCGCGAGGATTTGGCCATGAAAGTATATACGGCTCCAACCGGGCTTTAGTCGAGGGATTTTCCCGAATTAAAGGCCTCAGGCAGCGCTTTGGGCGATTTTCTGGGCGTCCCGGATCGAGGCAACCACATGATCCACTATGCCATAGGTCTTGGCCTCCTCGGCGCTCATATAATAGTCGCGATCGGAGTCGGTTTCCACCTGGAGCGGCGTCTTGCCAGTGTGCTTGGCGATGGTTTCGTTGAGGGTCTTGCGCCAACGGATGATTTCCCTCGCTTGGATGGCGATGTCGGCCGCCTGGCCACCCGCGCCGCCCGAAGGCTGGTGGATCATCACCCGGCTGTTGGGCAGCGCGTGGCGCTTGCCCTTGGTGCCGGCGGCAAGGAGAACCGTGCTCATGCTGGCCGCCATGCCGATGCAATACGTCACGACGTCGCATTGCAGGAAATTCATCGTGTCATAGATGGCCATGCCACCCGTGACCACGCCTCCCGGAGAGTTGATGTAAAGGTGGATGTCCTTCTTGGGATCCTCCATTTGGAGGAAGAGCATCTGTGCGATCACGACATTGGCCACCCCGTCGTCAATGGCGGTGCCGATGAAGATGATGCGGTCCTTCAACAGGCGGCTGTAGATATCCATCGACCGTTCGCCGCGGCCGGTGTTTTCGAGGACAATGGGAACGTAGTAGCTCATGCTTTGGCTTTAGCCGTTGTGACGGTAGCCTTGGCGACCAGAAAATCAAGGGCCTTGTCGAAAAGGAGCTGCTGCTGGACGGCGCGGACCTGGTCGCGATCCTTGCCCAGGTCCTTCGCGAGCTTGTCGGGCTTTTGGCCGCTGCGCATGGCTTCCCGCATGAGCCAGCCATTGAAATCCTTCTCGTCGACCTTGAGTTTCTCGGTCTCGGCGATCTTCGCGAGCATCAGCTGGACCTTCACGCGGGACACCGCGGCCTTTGTAGCGCTGTCGTAGAGTTCCTTCTTGTTCTGCTCAAACTGTTCCTGCGGGATGCCCCGGCGCATGTTCTCCTCGATGAACTGGCGGAGGACGCCGTCGCGCTCGGAAGCGATTAGGCTGTCGGGCACGGGAAATTCGCCTGCGCGATCAGCGCGTCGGTGACCTGGCGGCGCTGGGCGGCCCGGTTCTCGTAATCCTTGCGCATGGCCAGATTCGCCCGGACTTGGGTCTTGAGCCCCGCGAGATCGTCGACCTGGTTCTGCTTGAAGAACGCCTCGTCCATCGGGGGCAGCACCCGCTCGCGGACCTCCTGCACCTCGATGGCGTAGGCGGCCTGCTTGCCGGCCAGCGCCGGCACCGCGGCGAAATCCGCCGGGAAAGTGATGTTGACGCTCTTCTTGTCGCCCGCCTTCAAGCCGGCGATTTGCCGCGACATGCCCGGCAGCAGGCCTTCGTTGGCGCCTTCGACCTCCTCCCAGGTTTGCGGGGCGCTGGCGTAAATGGCCTTGTCGCCGACCAGCTCGGTCAACGGCTTGCCCTCGAGCGTTCCCTCGTAGCCAAAGCGGACGTAGTCACCCTTGGCGGCGGCGCGCTCGGCCACCTTGAAATCCGCGCGCTCGGAGCGGAGGCCCTCGATGACCTTCTCGATCTCCTCCTCGGCCGGCTCCGTCGGCAGGATCTCGGTCGCGAGCCCGGTGTATTCGGGCAGCTT
The DNA here is from genome assembly GCA_043783345.1 of Verrucomicrobiota bacterium. GTDB lineage: Bacteria > Verrucomicrobiota > Verrucomicrobiia > Opitutales > Opitutaceae > Lacunisphaera. Next base: position 2,540 of record JAYVZM010000133.1, on the reverse strand, counting down.
GAACTCCGGGCGGACATCCACCGTGAGCTTGATGGCCGCGGACAGCCCGGGCTCGATCGTGCCTTCCTCGACCTCCACCAGATTGAGCACCTCGAGCTTCGACTGGTCGAGGCCGTCGCGGTAGGCCTTGCCGATGACCTTGTGCTTGAACTCGTCCTTCAACTCCTTGCCAAAACGCTTGGCCACCATCGCCGCGGGCGCCTTGCCGGGACGGAACCCGGGCAGGCTGGCCTGACGGGTGAAATCGACCAGGACCGAGTTGTATTCACCGTCAACCTCGCTCTTGTCGAGGGTGACGGTCAGCGTTTTGCGGGTCTCGTTGATGTCGGTAATTTGAACGTTCACAGGATAAAATTGGGCGAATGCGCGGCGGTAAACCGGTCAAAGTAGGTGACGGCACTCCGCACGGTCAATGCCAGATTCGATTCCGCGCCGCCGGTGAAACCGACGTGGACATTTGCCCGCGCGAGGCCAAGCTGCCCCTCGCGTAATGCCTTCGCTTACACAGCTTTTGACCAGCCACCGCCGTCTGCTCGTTCTCGACGCCGCCTCGAAGAACGTGCAGGTCGGGATCCTGGACGGCGGTTCGCCCGGCGTTTGGCGCCTCACCGAGGAAGAAGCCGGCACCGGAATCTTTGCCAATGCCGCGGCGCTGCTCCGGGAGGCCGGCCTGAAAGTTGGCGACATCGGGGCTTTTGTTTTTTGCGAGGGCCCGGGCTCGATGCTCGGCATCCGCACTGTCGCTATGGCGCTCCGCACCTGGCAGGTCCTCGCTCCTCGGCCGGCCTACGCCTACCAGAGCCTGGCGGTCGCCGGGCACTACGAGTGGACCCTCCAGGCGCCGCGCCAATTCACCGTCATCGCCGACGCCCGCCGCGACACCTGGCACTGCCAGGCGGTCGCCGCTGGCGGCCGGATGCCGCCGCTGCAACGCGTGCCCGCCGCTGACCTGCCCGTGGGCGAATTGGTGACGCCAGAGAATTTCCGCACTTGGGCGATGCCGCCCCGGCCAACCGCGAGTTGCGGTTATGATCTGGCGAAGATCTTTCCGGCAATCGCCGAAGCCGACCATTTCCATTCCGTTGAAGCGCCCGACGCCTTCCAGTATGAAGCCCCCGCCTACAAGAAGTGGTCGGCCCAAATCCACCGCGCCGTGACCGCCACCAATCCATGACTTCCTCCGGACAACTGCCGCGCCGGTGCTGGGTCGAGATCGATCTCGCCGCCCTCGAGCGCAATCTGAAGCTCATCCGCGCCTCGCTGCCACCGCACATCAAGTATGTCGCGGTCGTGAAGGCCGACGCCTACGGCCACGGACTGCACCACGTCGCCGCGCGGCTGATGCATGCCGGCGCAGATCTGTTTGGGGTCGCCAACGTCGCCGAGGCCATTGCCCTGCGGGAACTCAGCAATGACTGGCCCATTCTTTTGCTGAGTCCCGTGCTGCCTGACGAGGATAGTTATCTCGCCGATTACAATCTGGCCGCCACCGTCTCGTCGGCCGAGGAGATCGCGCGGTTCGACGCCATCGGGCGCGCCGCCGGCAAGCCCGTCGCGGTGCACCTGAAGATCGACACCGGCATGGGCCGGCTCGGCGTGTGGCACGAGGAGGCCGGAGCCTTGTATGCCGCCATCAGCGCGGCTCCCGGGGTGCGGCTGGCCGGCGTGTTCACCCATTTCGCGAGCGCCGACGAGGACCCCGCCTTCACCGAGGAGCAGCGCCGGCTGTTTCTCGCACGGCTCAAGGCCTTCCCCGGCTTTGATCCAACGGGTTTGTTCATCCATGCGGACAACAGCGCCGGGCTGGAGACGACGCCCGGCAGCAGCGTATTCAATGCCGTGCGGGTGGGCTTGCTACAGTTTGGCATTCTTCCCCACCCTCACTCCATGCTGGCCCGCGTCCACACGGAGCCGGTGTTCAGTTTCCACACGCGCGTCGGGCTGGTGAAGCGTTTGCCCGCCGGCACGGGCATCAGCTACGGGCGGACACACCGGTTGGCCCGGGACACCACCGTCGTCGTGCTGACCGCCGGTTATGGCGACGGCATCGCCCGCGCCAGCAGCAACCGCGCCCAGGTGCTGATCCACGGACAGCGCTGCCCGGTGCTCGGCCGCATCACCATGGACCAGACCATCGTGGACATCACGGACGTGAAGGAAAAGGTCAGTTGCGGCGACGCCGTGGTGCTGGTCGGCCGGCAGGACAGCGGCGAGATCACCGTCACCGAGTTCAGCGACTGGTCCGACACGATTCCTTGGGAAACCCTCTGCTCGGTGACCAAGCGTGTTCCGCGGCTGTATCGGACACCGCTCGGCATCTGAGCCTCGCCGCCGCAGCCGCACCAGTGAATGCCCGCGCACCAAACGTTCATCCGTTCTGCTGCTTTCTCCCCCAACCGCGCAGGCAAAACCTGGGCGCGGCTTCAAGTTTTCCTCTGTCATTGGCACCCATTAGTGTGCATTAGTGGTGCCGCCTCTCCCGTCGATCGCACACTTTCAGGTTTAAGTATTTCAAGTTTCCCCTGTTTTTCTGCCCATGC
>JAYVZM010000132.1:0-13934 GCA_043783345.1 Verrucomicrobiota bacterium | reverse complement strand
CAAACTGTCCTGGATTCGTTGCAGATGCGCTTCGGTCAGCTCCATCCCTCCTGCCTACACTTCTAGCCCACTTTGGCAATAGTGTTAACAGGCCCTAGTCAGCTCTGGAAGGGTTAAGTAGCCGCACTTCGCCCTCCCCCGTGACCATGTCCTTTGCTCCATGAGCTCCAGTCATCACAAAGTAGCTGATGATCGCTTGACCGAGCACTTGCGCGCCTACGGATGTCCCGAGCTAATCCGCCTCGACCGGCCGCTTTCGGAACCCGACCAGCTCGACTATCTCGACCTTCTGCCGCGGCGGAGAAACGCCCCGGAACTGCCTCTTGCCGGTGTCGCGGAACACCAAGGCACCGCGCTCCTCTATGTGGTCGACGCCACGGGCGACGAAACCGTCGACGCGCAGAAGCTCGCCCGCCTCCAACACCAGCTCGCAAACCGCAGCATACCGGCATGGCTGGCCGTCGCCCGACCGGGCTCACTGGAGATTCATCCAATCGGCTTCCACACCGAGCCGTCCACGGCCGCTCTTGATGTCGTCTCTGTCGAGGATGAGCGTGCACCGCTGTTCTTCCAGCAACTCGTTCACGGCACCTACGGGAAGAAAAACCTGCTTCCCGCCGCCGACTACGTCTTCAACAAAATCTTCGCACTCCTCGCCGATACTCACGCTGCCTTCGTTCCCCGCACCGACCTCGACCCTATCGATGTGCTCTCGATGGCCGGTCGCGCGCTTTTCTGGCGGTTTCTCATTGATCGTGGAATCGTGCTCCCCGGTGAGTGCACGGTGATCGCCGCAGCCGCCGACGATCTGAAGGACTGCTTCTCCTCCGCCGAAAAAGCCGCCCAAACCTCGGCCTGGCTCGATGAGACGTTCAACGGTGACTTCCTTCCTCTCATCGACGAATCGAATCCCTCGGACGACCGTCCCGCCCGCGAAGCCGACTACCTGCGCTACTATCGCCGCGTCGAAAAAATCGCCCCGGAAATCTTCCGTCATCTCCACGCCATCCTGCGCGGCTGGCGATCCGTCGACAACGGACATCAGGTGGAACTCGACTGAGGCGATCTCGATTTCGCCCACATCCCAGTCGGCGTGCTAAGCCAAGTTTACGAGAACTTCAGCCACCGCCTCGATGCCGCCAGCGCCCAGAAAAAAAGCGTCCACTACACGCCCCGACTCATCGCTCAGCTCATGGTCGATCAAGTCTTCGCCGCTGCACCAAAACCCGCCGAAGCCCGTGTGCTCGATCCCGCCTGCGGCGCCTCGATCTTCCTCGTGCTCGCCTTCCGCCGGCTCGTGCGCGAACGCTGGCAACGCGACGACGAACGACCCAATACACGCGCAATCCAAGACATTCTTTACAAGCAACTCCGCGGTTTCGACGTGAGCGAAGCCGCGATCCGCTTATCGGCGCTATCGCTCTATATAACCGCCATTGAAGTCAATGGAACCCACCGGCCACCGGATAGTCTTCGATTCCCCAAGAATCTTCGCGGCACCGTTCTGCACTCCTTCGCATCCTCTGATACCGACCGCACCAAGGACGCGTTTGAAATCGGCAGTCTCGGCCCGTCCGTCCCTGCCGAATTCGACGGTGCGTTCGACATCGTCGTCGGCAATCCGCCCTGGACCCGGCTCCGGGACGAAGAGGATGACGAAGGTGAGGATACTGGCGACACCGATGCGTTGAACGACGCTTTCACCGCTATCGGACGACGCGCGCTTGCCAAACGCGGCCTCACCGAACTCGCCGATGCTTACGAAAATCCGGATAAGAATCCGGACCTACCCTTCCTCTGGCGGGCCACGGAGTGGGCGCGCCCCGACGGTCTCATCGCCTACGCCCTCCCTGCGCGCCTCTTCGGTCGCACGAGCGGCAAAGGCTACAATGCCTGGCGAGCGGTTCTACGCAGCATTTCGGTCACGGGGCTCATCAACGGAGCCGACCTGCGTTGGTCGTCAGTTTGGGAGGGGGTAAAGGTCCCATTTTGCCTTCTCTTCGCGCGAAATGCCGCTCCCAAGAAGGACCACCAGTTCTACTACACCACGCCGCTCAACGAGCCCAAGCTAAATGCCCAAGCCCGCTTCCGCATCGACTACGAAAGAACCCAGCCGATCAGCGTCGAACGCGTCGAACGGCAACCTTGGCTCCTCAAGACCCTCTCCCTCGGCACCTGGCGCGACGTCGAGGTCATGGAACAGATCGCCGCCGCGTTTCCCCGCCGCCTCGGCGACGAGTGGTTACGCTGGGATTCCGCAGGAATGCGAACTGGCCAAGGTTACAACCTGTCGAAACGCGTGAAGATGAAGCCCGTCACGTTTCTGGCCGACATGCTGGATTTCGAAGAGCCCCGAGAGGGGTTCTCGGTCAAGACTTCGACCCTTAGAACGTTCTTCGAAAAATACGCGAGGAAGGACGCCAATCGGCCACGCAACCAACTGCTCTACCAGTCTCCTCTGATCATTGTTCCTCAGTCCCCGGGCGATGATCCAGATAAACCACGCGCCTACCGTTCCGACAAACCATTAGCTTTCTCTCAAAGCTATTACGGCTACTCCTGCGCCGAGCACCCGGAAGCCGACACTCTAGCCTCACTCCTCTATCTTCTACCTCACTCCACTCTCTTCGCTTACTTCTGCCTGATGACGAGCCGACGGACGGGATTCGATCGTCAGACCTTCAACAAGGAGGAACTCGACGCCATCCCCTTCCCCGACGTCACGACTCTCGACGCACGCACGCGAAAAAGACTCCGTGACCTTGCACATCGCCTCGAACAGGACGCGAAGAAACCGTGGGACAAAATCGACGAAACCCTCTTCGGACTCTACGGCCTCGACGCCGACGCAGTGCAGGTCGCCCGCGACACGCTCTTTTCCGCCGCCTCCTATCGCCGCCAAGGCAAGGCCGCCCTCGAACCCACCACCCGCGACTCGCGCGAGACCTTCCGCGAGACGCTGCGCGCCGAACTCGAGCCCTTTTTTGACGTCTGCGGCGAACACGCCGCCGTCGCTGAGCCCGCCTTCCAACTCGACTCGTGGGCGCAGCCTTGGGTGTTCCTTGCCGTCACCCGCGAAGGCGAGGCGACGACCGTCTCGCCCGCGCTGATTCGCAAAGCGATGCAGGTGGCCAACGAACGCTCAGCCAGCCGCATCGTCGTCAAACTGACCGGCCGCGCCGGCCTCCTGCTCGGACTGCTCAACGAGCAGCGCTGGTGGACCGTCACCCGCGCGCAGCTCTGCGCCCAGCACCTAGCGCGCCACCACCTTGCCGTCTTCGATCTGACGGACGCAGCATGAGCATCGGCCCGACCATCGGGCTCTTCGCCCTCGGCGTCAGGCCGCAGGATATTCACCTTCCCCATCCGCGCCTCGGCCTGCGCGTCATACTGCTGGTCCGCCGCGTCCTGTTGCGTGCCTTTGAGCGATTGCGCGCTGACGGCTTCTCCTTTTCGGCCGCCACGGAAGATCAAATCACGGCCGCACTGCGTGCTGTCATTGAGAACAACTTTCGCCAAACCGGCTGTGTGCCCGGATTCAACCGCCACACTTATGACTTCGTTGGACGGCAAGGACAGGTGTCCAACTACAACTTCACCCGACTCACCAAGACACCCGACCTCTGCTTCAAATTACGGCACGACGATGAGGAGTCCTGCACGACGATCTCCGAATTCGAATCACTTTTCATCGAGTGCAAGCCCGTTGACGCTACCCACCCCGCCGGCAGCAAGTATTGCGACGATGGAATTCTTCGCTTTGTCGAAGGCTCCTACGCGTGGGCCATGCAGGAGGGCATGATGCTCGCTTATGCCCGCCACGGACGCACCATTGCCAAAAACCTGTTGCCGGATATGCAAGAGCCAGCACGCCAAGCTTCACTGAAGACAACCTCGCTTCCCCAGGCTCTATCCCACCCTGCAGCGACAGCCATTGCCCAAGCGGAGGCCTTGCACATCAGTCGTCACCAGCGTGGCTTCCCGTGGATTTATGGGAAAGGCCCGGCCACGGACATATTGATCTACCATACTTGGCACGATTGCAGTTAGCTTTCGCCCGGCAACCGGCTATTTTCCCGCCTGAAAACCAAGCTCCTCTTCGTCTGTTCGCGCAACCGGTGGCGCAGCCTGACGGCGGAGGCGCTGTTCAAGGACCATCCCCGCTACGAGACCCGCAGCGCGGGCACGGCCAACAGCGCACGCGTCAAAATCACCGCCGGCCATATCGGCTGGGCCGACCGGATCTTCTGCATGGAGAGCAAACATATGGAGCAGTTGCGCGACCGCTTCCCCGGGGAACTCGCCGGCAAGCAGATCATCGTCCTGCGGATCCCCGACGAATTTGATTTCATGGACCCGGCGCTGATCGAAATACTCCGCACCGAACTCGGCCCGCACCTCGAATTGTGATGGCTATTTCAGCGCCTCGACCACCGCCCGCGGCACCAGCAGCACCGTGCCGTGCCGGAGGCCCTTCGGCAGCACGAGTTGCGCGCTTACGTCCTCCCAGTGCGCGAAATCCTTCGTGCGGAGCACGCCGTATTTCTTGTCGCGGTAGATGTCGAAATACAGGTGCCACCAGTCGCCGATCTTGATCACCGTCGGCCCCTCCACCCACACGCCCGCGGGTGTGACCGCTGCGCCGGGCGCGGTCCATGGCCCGTCCGGGGTTGGCGCCCGCACGATGAAAATGTTCTTCGCCGGCACCGGGATCTCCGTCTCGTTCTTCACGAACATCACCCAGCCCCCGCCCTCCTGCACCATCGTCTCATCAATGACATTGATGCCTGGCTCGTAGTGGACCCGCGTCGGCGTGAACGTCGTGAAGTCCCGCGTTGTCGTCGAATAAAGCCGGTGGTTGCGCGGAGGCTTGTCCTTCCGGTCAGTCTCGTCCGGCACGGGAAACTTTCCCGGCACCGTCGAGGACCAGAAAATCAGGTAGTGACCCTGCGCGGCATCGTAGATCACCTCCGGCGCCCAACAGTTGGCCGTCGTCGGTTCGTGCGCCATCACCGGCAGCGCCTTCTGTTCCGACCAGTTTTTCAGGTCGGGCGAACTCGCGTAGCCGATGGTCACGCCCGACCAGGACGTCGTCCACACCATCCGGAAAACCCCGTCCGGCCCGCGCAACAGGCAGGGATCGCGCATCAGTTTGCTTTCGCCCGCCCCCGGAGTCAGGAACGACGCCCCGTCGCGCAGCGCCGTCCACTTCAGCCCGTCCTCGCTCGTCGCGAGGTGCAGCCCGTCCTCGCCGTTCCGCCCAAAGTAGCTGAAGAGATACACGCTGTCACCCCGCGCGCCGGCAGCAGCGATTCCAGCCGGGTCGGCGGCGAGCACGCGGCCTGAAAAAACGGCAAACAGGAACGCCCAACAGACGGAAACCCGGGATGGCATGCATCGAAAATGCAACGCGCCATCTGCCCGCACAAGCCGGGACTGGCCCTCGTCGGGAGCGCCGAATGGCGGGAGAAATAACGCTCCACCTGCGAGGCAAATCTGCTAGACATTCGGTTCATGCGTTGCCTTGTCCCTGCACTCTGTGCCTTTGCCCTGTCCCCCCTGACCGCTGGCGCGGCTCCGTCCGCCGATCTTTTCAACGGCCATGACCTGGCCGGTTGGGAATACGTCACCTCGTCTGCCACCGACATCGGCGTCGTCTGCAAAATCCTGCCCGAGGGCGTCATCGCCGCGAGCGGCTCGCCCATCGGTTTCATCGCCACCACCGCCAGCTACGAAAATTACCGGCTGCATGCGGAGTGGCGCTGGCCGGGCAAGCCCGGCAATGGCGGCGTGCTGCTGCACATCAGCTCGGGCCCCAAGGACCGCGCCTGGCCGCTGAGCCTGCAGGTCCAGACCAAGCACCAATCCGCCGGCGACCTTCTGCCGATGGCTGGCGCCGGCTTCGCGGAGCCGCTGAGCAGCCCGCCCGGCGCGGCCCCCGCCATCCGCACCCACACCGCCCCCGACAGCGAGAAGCCCGCCGGCGAATGGAACACCTGCGACATCTTCTGCCGCGACGGCACTGTGGAGGTGACCATCAACGGCGTTCTGCAAAATAAAGTGACGGGGGCCACGCCCCGCGCCGGCCGCATCGGTTTCCAATTCGAAGGCACCTCCTTTGAACTGCGCCGGGTGAGCGTGGTCCGGCTTGACTGAACGCCCACCGAACCACCGTCTTCGCGTCCGATGATTCGCCCCGCCATGGATGAAACCCACCCCAGTCATCCCGAGTTCTGGAACTCCCGCTACCGGAGCGGCAAGACCCCATGGGACTTCGGCGGTGTCCCGGCCGCGCTGCAAGCGTATCTCCGGCGCGGACCGCAGGGCACCAGGCCCGTTGCGCGCGGCCGGGTCCTCATTCCCGGATGCGGTTCGGGCTACGAGATCAAGGCCTTCGCCGCGGCCGGGTATGACGTCATCGCGATCGATATCGCGTCGGCGGCGGTCGAGCGGGCCCGACAAGTCGTCGGTCCGGCGCTGGCCCGACACATCATCATCGGTGATTTTTTCCAACACGACTTCGCCGCGGCCTCGTTCGATGTCATCTACGAGCGGACCTTCCTCTGCGCCTTCCTGCCCGACCGGCGCCCGGCCTATCGGGACCGGATCGCGACCTTGCTGAAAGACCATGGCTTCCTCGTCGGCTATTTTTTCCACCAGAATCCCGGGCTGGAGGAAGGTCCGCCTTTCGGTTTTGCCCCGGGCACGGCCGACGGGTTTTTTGCACACCATTTTCTCCTGGAGAAGGATGAGTCGGTGAGCGATTCGCTCCCGGTCTTTGCGGGGTGCGAACGCTGGCAGGAGTGGCACCGCACTTCGTTTTCCGGTTGATCCGGGCCTCCCGGCCGGCCAAGAAGCCTCGCCAGCCGCCCGGGCGGGCTCCATCCTGAATCCAATGCAGCGCGAAGCCTACATGCGTGAAGCCATCAAACTTGCCGACGACGGCCTGCGGGCGGGGCACGGCGGACCGTTCGGCTGCGTCATCGTCCGCGCGGGCGAAATCGTCGGCCGCGGCAGCAACCGCGTGACGTCGACCAACGATCCCACCGCGCACGCCGAGGTGACGGCCATCCGCGATGCCTGCACCCGCCTCAAAACGTTCCAGCTCACCGACTGCGAACTCTACACCAGCTGCGAGCCCTGCCCTATGTGTTTGTCCGCCATCTATTGGGCCCGGATTCCGGTGGTCTACTATGGCAACACCCGCGCCGATGCCGCGGCCATCGGCTTCGACGACGACTTCATCTATCAGCAGATCCCGCTGCCTCCCGGAAAACGCACCATCAAGATGACGCCGCTGCTCCGTAAGGCAGCGCTCGCCAGCTTCAAAGGGTGGGCCGCCAAGCCGGACAAGGTGCGGTATTGAAGCAGGGCCGGTCTTTGACCGGCTCTACTCGACGACCGGCACGAAGCCCCACTTCGTCGCGGAAAACAGCCCGCGGTCACTGAGCTTCAGGTCGGGGATGACCAGCAGCGCCATGAACGAAAGGGTCATGAACGGCGCGTCGAGTTTCGAGCCCAGCTTTTTCGCCTGCGCGTCGAGCGCGGTGTAGCGACGTGCCACGGTCCGTCCGTCGGCATCGGACATGAGACCGGCGATCGGGAGCGGCAGCACCGCCCGTCGGCCCGGCCCGACCACACTGATGCCGCCGCGATGCTTGATGACCAGATTCACCGCCGCGCAGAGCGAGGCGTCGTCGGCGCCCACGGCCACGACATTGTGGGAATCGTGCGCCACGGATGAAGCCAGCGCGCCCGCGCGCAGGCCGAAACCGCGGATGAAACCCACGGCCACCGGCGCGCGCGGCGCATAGCGATTGATCACGGCGATTTTCAGAATGTCGCGCTTCACGTCGGTCGCGACAACGCCTTGCATCATGCGCGGGGTTTCCCGCAAATGGCGGGTGATCAGCTGGCCGTTGATGGCCTCGATGACGTTGAGCTGCGGGGCGGGATCAGGCGACCCCGCCCTACAGACAAAGTCCGCCACCTTCCTCGGCTTCGCCCGGAACGCATTCGGCTTTTTCGACGGCTGGCGTGGCAGCCGGCTGCGGCCGTCACGCGCCACGAGTTCGCCCCGCAGGTAGGTGCGGCGCACCCGCAGATTCTTCCAGCCCTCGAACACGATGAAGTCCGCCGGATCGCCGACCCGCAGCAGGCCAACGTCGAGTTTGTAGTGCTCGACCGGATTGACCGAGGCGCAGCGCAGCACGTCGAACTTGTCCGCGCCGGTCGCGAGCGCGCGGCGGACGTGCCCGTCGAGATGCCGCTCCATGAGCAGATCGGGATGCAGGTCATCGCAGCTGAACATGCAGCGCGCCGGATGCGTCCGGAGCAGCGGCGCGAGCGCGGCGAAGTTGCGCGCCGCCGAGCCTTCGCGGATGAGAATCTTCATGCCCGCCTTCAGCTTGTCCCGCGCTTCGGGCAGCGTGAAGCATTCGTGATCGGTCGACGGGCCGGCCGCGGCGTATGCCCGCACCGCGCGGCCGCGGAGGCCGGGGGCGTGGCCGTCGACGGGCTTGCCGAGTTTCTTCGCGGCGGCGATCATGGCCAGGAGCGACGGATCGCGCCCGAGCACGCCGGGGAAATTCATGACTTCGCTCAGGTATTTCACGTCGAACCGGGCGAGCAGCCGGGTCACCGCCCGGGCGTCGAGCGCCGCTCCGGCGGTTTCAAAGGCCGTGGCGGGCACGCAGGACGGCGCGCCGAAGTTGAACTTGAACGGGGTGCGCCGGCCGTCGCGGATCATGTAGTCCACGCCGGCGGCGCCGAGGACATTGGCGATCTCGTGGGGATCGGACACCGTCGCGACCGTGCCATGGATCACCGCCCAGCGGGCGAACTCCGCCGGCGGCAGCATCGAGCTCTCGATGTGGATGTGGGCGTCGACAAACCCCGGTGCGATGCAGCGGCGGTAGCGCCGGCCCGGCGTCGGGATGAGGCGCGTGATGCGCCCGCCCGCCCATTCCACCGTGCCGGGATAAACGCGGCGCGTGTGCAGGTCGACAATGTTGCCGGAGAGTCGCTGCGGTTTCACTGGCAGCACAATGGGGCAAGCCGCGCCGGTTTCCAGTCCGCAGTGGGGCTGGTGACCAACACCGGACTGGCCTTTTTCGACTGATCGCTCCTTAGTCAACCCGCCTCATGCAAAACCGCTTCTACCTCTCGCGGATCTGTAGCCTGACTGCGATCCTACTCCTCGCTCTAAATCTGCCGTCATTCGCCCGGGCCGAAGACGCCAAAGCCGACGCCAAACCCGCCCCGGCCGTGGAGAATTCCGTGGTCAAGGTCTTCTCGACGATGCGCTACCCGGATCCCTACAAGCCCTGGACCAAGCAGTCACCGCGCGAGGTGAGCGGCACGGGAGTCGTCATCGAAGGCAACCGCATCCTGACCAATGCGCACGTGGCGCTCTACGCCAGCCAGGTCCAGGTTCAAGCCAACCAGTCGGGCGACAAGCTCGCCGCCACCGTCGAATACGTCGCCCCCGGCATCGATCTGGCCGTGCTCAAGCTGGAGGACGAGACCTTCTTCGCCACCCACCCGGCGCTGCCCCGCGCCCGGACCCTGCCGGGCGTGAAGGACGCAGTCATGGTCTACGGCTTTCCCACCGGCGGCACCAGCCTGTCGATCACGAAGGGCATCGTCTCACGCATCGAGTTTGCCGCCTATAATTTTCCCACCTCGGGCCTCCGCATCCAGATCGACGCCGCCATCAACCCCGGCAACAGCGGCGGGCCGGCCATGTCCGGCGACCAGATGATCGGCCTGGCCTTCAGTCGCCTCGGCAGCGCAGATAACATCGGTTACATCATCCCGTGCGAGGAAATCGGGTTGTTTCTCCACGACATCGCGGATGGGCATTACGACGGCAAGCCGGCGATGTTCGACAGCCTGCAAACCTTCGAGAATCCCGCGCTCCGGCCCTTCCTCAAGCTCGACAAGACCGTCGAGGGCATGATCGTCCGCGAGCCCGACCGCGCGGATGCCGACTACCCGCTCAAAACCTGGGACGTCATCACCAAGATCGGCGACACCCCGATCGACAACGAGGGCATGGTCAATCTCGGTGGCAACCTGCGCGTCCGCTTCCAGTATCTGATCCAGCAGATCGCGGCGGGCGGGACGGTGCCGCTCACCGTCGTGCGCGCGCAGAAGACCCAGACCATCAAGCTTCCGGTCCCGTCCGACCGGCCCATGCTGATCGACGATCTGGCGGGGGCCTATCCGCCGTATTTCATCCTGGGCCCCCTGGCCTTCTCCACCGGCACCACGCTCTACCTTTCCCCGATCAGCGCCAACGCCAAGGCTCTCGTCGGCCTCAGCTACCTCGGCAACCCGCTGGTCACGCGGCGCGGCGACAAACCCGCCTTCCCCGGCGAGGAACTGGTGCTCGTCTCGTCGCCGTTTTTTCCGCACAAGCTCGCGAAGGGCTACGATAATTCCGTCTCTCGCGTCGTGCATGCCGTGAACGGCATCGCCATCAAGAATCTCCGCCATCTGGTGGAGGTGCTCCGCGACACCAAGGACGAATTCCTCACCATCGAGTTTGCCGGCCGCGGCGAGACCCTGGTCTTCCCGCGCAAGGAAATGGCCGCCGCGACCGAGGAAATCCTCTCCGACAACGGGATCCGTGCCCAGGCCTCCCCCGCCCTGCTCGAGGTCTGGCAGGCCAAGCCGGCCCGTTGAGCGGTCCCGCTCCGCCTCCGGAAAAACTACTCGCAAAACGGCCCGGGCAGTGCACGTTTCAACCCTATGTCAGCCAACAATCTCACCCACGAATACCCGGCCGGTCCCCGCCTCGATGATGACGACGAGGAGCACGAGGAAGCCACCCCGAAGAACACCCCCGCGTCCGTCAGCGCCATGCTGCAGAAGAAATTTCTGGCGCAACGGAAGATTTTCCTGTGGGGAGCCGTGACCGACGAGACGGCCAAGGATCTCACGGAGAAACTGCTCTATCTCGAGACCACCGGCCCCGGCCAGGAAATCACCTTCTACATGAACACCCCGGGCGGCTCCATCACGGCCGGCATGGCGGTTTACGACACCATCAAGCTCATCACCTCGCCCGTGACCATCGTGGTCACCGGCATGGCCGCGTCGATGGGTTCGATTTTGCTCTGCGCCGTGCAAAAGGGCCGCCGCCTGATCTTCCCCCACGCGCGGGTGCTCATCCACCAACCGCTCATCACCGGCCGCATGGTCGGCCCTGCCTCGGACATCAACATCCAGGCAAAGGAAATGGAGAAGCTCCGTTCCGAGCTGAACCAGATCCTCGCCACGGCCTCGGGCCAGTCGTTCGACAAGGTCGCCAAGGATTCCGACCGCGACTTCTACCTGAACGCCGAGGAAGCCATCGCCTACGGTCTCGCAGACCGGATCGTCGACAAACTCTGAGAACAGAAGATCGATTGGTAGGAGCCTGCTTGCAGGCTCCTATGAAATGCAGCGGACGCCTCCGACAAAACCCTAGTTCCGCGCTTCGAACGTCCCGTCGGCGCGCTTGCTGACGATCCGCTTCAGCTCCAGGCCCATCAGCGCCACGGAAACCTCGGCCGGAGTCAGACCCGTCGCGGCGGTCAGTGCGTCGATGCCCAGCATCGCGCCACCGCTGAAAGCGGCGGCGACTTTCCGTTCCACCTCGTTGAGCTGCGGCATCAGCTGCTCCAACACGCTGACCTCGCCTTCCGTGGTGATCGCCTTGGGCCGGAGCCCGTCGAGGTAGTTCAGCTCGTTCAGAACGTCGTCAACGCTCGTCAGCAGCGTCGCGCCGTCGCGGATGAGCTGGTGGCAGCCCTGGCTGGTCGACTGGTCGATGCGGCCCGGCACAGCGAAGATCAGCCGCCCCTGCTCGCCCGCAAAGCGCGCCGTGATCATCGCCCCGCCCTGCACGTCGCTCTCGACCACCACGACGCCCTCGCAGATGCCGGAGACCACGCGGTTGCGCATCGGGAACGACTGCCGGTCGGCCTTGCGGCCGAAGGGGAATTCCGAAAGCACCGCGCCGGTCTCCGCGATGCGCCGGTAGAGGCCCAGATTCTCGGGCGGGTAAACAATGTCGATCCCGCAGCCGAGAACCGCCGCCGTCTTGCCGCCGACCGATAGCGCGCCTTCGTGCGCCGCGGTGTCGATGCCGCGCGCGAGTCCGCTCACCACGCAAAAGCCCAATTGCGCCAGCTGGGCGCCGAGCTTTTTGGCGACCGACTGCCCGTAGAGCGTCGTGCGCCGGCTGCCGACGACAGCGATGCAGGGCTGCTCGAAGAGGTAACCGCCCTTGCGGTAGAGGCCGATGGGCGGGTCATGGATTTCCTTGAGCAGCTTCGGATAGCCCTCGTCGCGCCCGGTGATGAAGGTCGCACCTGCCTGCGCCAGCCGTTCCTCCTCTCGGGCGAGATCGAAGTGCGTGCGCCAGTTGAGCAGGGCGGAACTCGTCTCGGGGCCAACGCCGCGCACCGATTCCAGCCGGCGCTTGTTGGCCGTGAGGATTTCGCGCGGATCGCCGCCGAACTCCTCGAGCAGGCGGTTGAGCGTGATGGGGCCGATGTTGGGCAGGTCGTTCAAAATCATGAACGCCTGGCGTGTGGTCAAAGCGGTCATCATGCTTTCGTTTCTCCCGTGCTGCTCGCCGGCAAATTCCGGCGCTGCTCAAACTCCGTATAAAGGCCCGGCTGGAACGAATCCACCAACTCGCCATCATCGTCGTTGAGCCAAATAATCCCCAGTGAAGATTTCCCGTCCGAAAAAGTTTTTCCCTCCAGTCGTTTTTCGGCACGGAGACGGCTGGGAAAAGTGGCGACCATGCGATGGAATCAGGGCAAACGAAGCGAGGCCGGATTCTGGCGACCGTCCCAGATGCGGATGACCTCGACCCATTGGGCGACTTCGTTGACCTGATAAAAAATCAAATAATGGCGATACGTGAGCTTGCGCATGCCCAGCCGCCGCCGCACCGGCGAGCCGCGCCGCGGGAACAGGGTCAGGGCCAGCGCGGCATCGAGCAGTTCGTGGCCGATGCGCTCGGCCGCCTCGGGACTTTTCTCGGCGAGGAAGCGCACCACTGTGCCGAGATCGGCCTGGGCCTCCTCGGTCAGGCCGACTTGGTAGCCCATGCAGTGATGTTTTGACGGACTTTCTCCAGCGGGATGACGCCCTTTTCCCGCAGGGAGCGGAGGCCTGCATCGATGGCAGCCAGCATTTCGGGCGTCTCTTCCTCGGTGTCGTCAAGCCAGTGCCGCAGCAATTCGCGATCCTGCGGCGGCAGATGCAGGATGGCGTCTTGGATTTCCTGGACGGTGCTCATGGTGGTAAAGCTATGCGGGGCGGCGACGGCGGCAAGCCCATCTTCCGTCAGGGTCGGATTCAACGGCGGGGATGGCCGCGGCGGTGGGACTTCCTTCAGGTCGGTGAGGGTAAGCCGCAAGTATCTGCGGCCTCGCTAGGGGTTAGCACCAGTCAGGGTGCTCTACTTACCGATGCAACTTGCCCGATCACATGGCACAAACACGGCAAATCGCCTTATCACGATAAACAATCCGTTCACCATGCCAGATTCAGAATCTCACGTATGCGTGCCATGCACTCGGACGTCGGCGCGGCTTTCCCGCCTTCCCAGCTTGAAACCGTGCAGGTGTTCACCCGCAGGCGGGCAGCAAGGTTTCTTTGCGTCAGCCCATGCTCCAGACGGAAGGCAAGCAGCTCGTCCCGAAGCGACTTTGTTTCGCTTTTCGGTCGCGGATCATACCCCAAGAACTCGAGAACCCTCGGCATATACCAGAAATCAGGCTGGTCTCTGCCCGCCTCCCAGTTCCCGACCGTCTGCACGTTCACGAAGAGTTTTTTTGCGACATCCTGCTGGCGAAGGCTCAGGTCAAGCCGCCGAGCCCTGAGGTGGTCACCGGCAGTACATCGTGCAGGGCATCGAGGCCAGCCAC
>JAYVZM010000131.1:0-5811 GCA_043783345.1 Verrucomicrobiota bacterium | reverse complement strand
TAGAGCGCCTGGTTTGGGACCAGGAGGTCGCAGGTTCGAATCCTGTCGCCCCGACCATTTTCGCTCGGGCAACTCGCACGAGCCCGGCCGGGCCGACGCCAGCCCGGGCGGCGGGGTCAGAGTGGCCCCAAAACTGTTAATAAATGCTTCTTGCGTCACCGACGTGCGCTCCCATATATACGCTCCCTCAATCTCTTAACCAAATGGACACTCTTTCTCGTGATAGTAATAGTTCCGGCAGCATCTTGCCTCTCGTAGGCGTAATCGCTGGCGCCCTCGCCTTGGTCCTCTCGGCCACGGCCCTCTTTAAACTTTCCACGCTCCAAAAGACCGTGAACACACACGAGGAGGCCATCAGCAGCAAGCTCCCGGCGCTGGAGTCGTCCGTGAACGCCGCCTCGGCCAAGTCCGAAAACGACATCAAGGTTTTGCGCGATGGCGTGCAAAAGGCCCTGACCGACGTCGGCACCGAGTTTGGCAGCGTCAATGCCAAGATCGCCAAGCTGGAGGACGCGTTGAAGAAGCCCGCCGCCGCCGCCGCCGGCAAGCCGGGTGTCGTCACCGGCACCGTCGACGCCAACGGCAACTACTCCGTGGCTCCCGGCGACACGCTCGCCAAGATCGCGAGAAAATTTGCCACGCGCATCGACAGCCTCGAGGCCGAAAATCCCGGCCTCGACCCGACCAAGCTGAAAGTCGGCCAGAAGATCAAAATCCCCAAGAAGTAATCTTCCGCAGCAATCCTGCCCATGCCTCCCGGACCTTGCGTCGCGGAGGCATTTTTATTTCTCCATGGCCCAGCAACCGCCCCTGCCGCAGCGCTGGCAGAAGCTCCGCACCGAGGCGCACGCCACGACGCGCATCTTCGATGTCACCCGCGCGATCTTCCGTCATCCGCACCGGAGCGCGGAGCAGGATTTTTTCGTCATCACCGCTCCCGACTGGGTGAACGTGCTCGCGCTGACGCCGGAACAACACCTCGTGCTCGTGCGGCAGTTCCGCTACGGAATCAACGATTTTTCATTGGAAATCCCCGGGGGCGTGATGGACGCGGGCGAGGATCCGATCGCGGCCGGACTGCGGGAACTGCGGGAGGAGACGGGCTATGTCGGCGCCCAGGCGCGGCTGCTCGGCAGCGTGCATCCCAACCCGGCGATGCAGAGCAACCGCTGCCACCTGGTGTTGGTGGAGAACGTCCGTCCGGCGGCGAAGCTCGATTGGGACCCAGACGAGGAATTTGAAATCATGACCCGGCCGGTGGAGGAGGTCTACGCGCTGGCCTACGGCGGCGGCATCACCCACGCCATGGTGCTGGATGCGCTGCTGCTGTTTGCGCCGGTTTGGGCGGAGATGAAGCAGAATGGCTAAGCCCCGTTGCCGCATGCTCGCGGCCCGGGGTTTGCCCTGAGAAACTCCGTCCTGCGGCGGATTCCCAGGCAAAGGGGTCGGTTTGACTTTGGCCCGGCCCGGATTTTACTCCTCGAACCCGATGGAAACCGCCACGTCCGCTTCAGTTTTTGCCAATGCCCCCGAGGCGTTCGGCGAGGGAGCCCGGACCGGTATCCCGGCCCCGTTGGAGCAGGAAATCCGCGCCATCTACCGGCGCAGCCCGCTCTACGGCCGGCGTTTTCCGCTGCACGGCGAGCCGCTGCAGTGGTCCTGTTATCGCGAGATCCCCGTGCTGACGAAGAAGGAGATTCTCGACTGCGGGCACACGGCGTTTTTTGCCGATTACGCCGAGATCGAGCGGGGCCTGCAGCAGAAGAAATACGAATACGAGCACACGTCGGGGTCGACCGCCCGGCCGATGACCGTCGTGATGGAGGACGGTTGGTGGAATGCGCAGATGCGCCGCGCCTACCTCGCTCACCCGCAGCTCGCGCAGTATGTGGACCGGCCCTACCGCAAGGCGGTGCTCGCGCCCATCGGCTGCTCCAGCAATCTCTGCCCCTACGAGGATCATCCGTTTCCCCACCGCTATTTTGACGGCACCGTCTACCTGAACCTGTCGAGCGATCCGTTTGTCTTTGCCGAGGCGGAGTGGGACCGGATCGTGTTGGAATTGCAGGCGCTCAAACCCGAGGTGATCGAGGGCGAGCCGGTCTACCTTTCCCTGCTGGCCCGGGCGGTGAAGAAGCGCCGCGTGAGCGTCCCGAGCGTCCGCACCGTCATCCTCACCTACGGCAAAGCCAGCTTGCAGCACAGCAAGCGCATCGCGGAGGTTTTCCCGGGCGCCGTCCAGGTCGATCTCTACGGCTCCACCGAGGCGGGTTATATCTTTGTGGGCGACGCCTTCCGGGACAATCTGCACGCCATCGACGGCAATGCCTTTGTCGAACTGGTGCCCTGGCAGGCGGAGCTCCCGGAGGTTTTCCAGATCAACGTGACGACGCGCGATCGCGAGGCAATGCCGTTGCTGCGCTACTTCACGGGCGACGTCGTGCGCCGCCTGCCCACCGGCTACCGGATCCTCGGACGCGAGCGGGACTTGTTTTTCCCCGCGGACGGACGGGTCGTCTCGGCCTTCGAGATCGATGCGGCCCTGCCCGAAAGTTTCGCCTGCTGGCACTGGAGCCTGGTGCAAGGCTCGGACAACCGCTGGGATTTCCAGTATGTGGCCGACGAGATCGCGCCGAAAGGCATGGAGCAGGCCATCGCAGCCGCGCTGGGCGATGGCATGCGCGTCAATCTCTTCCGCCGGAAGTTCATCCAACCGGCCGCCAGTGGAAAATTTTCGCTGCTCAAGCCGCTGGCGCGCTGAGTCGGCGGCGGCGCGCCGGCCTCCGGTGCCGGATTCAGGCCCCAACGTCCCCGGGGGGCGCTGCTTCTTGGCTGATTTAGGTTCGCTAATGATTCAAGGGCGGGCGTTGGCGCGCCCTTTACATTGCCGGGGCGCATTGGTTTATCTGTCTCCGCCAGAAGGCGCCTCCGCCTGTCCGATCCCCATTCCAGTATCCACGCGATGAATCTACTCGGTTCGTTTTTCCAGTCGTCCATTGGCAAGAAATTCCTGATGGCCATCACCGGGCTCGTCTTGTTCGGCTTCGTGACCGGCCACTTGGTGGGCAACATGCAGATTTTCCTGCCGCCGCAAAAAATCAACGCCTACGGGCACATGCTGGAATCGCTCGGGGCGGGACTCTGGCTGTTCCGCCTGTTCCTGCTGGCCTGCCTCCTGGTCCACGTCTGGGTGGCAATTCAGCTGACCAAGGAGAACATGGCCGCCCGTCCCGCGGGCTACGCGATCGACCACATCAACCGCGCGACGCTCGCCTCGCGTGTCATGGCGCGCACCGGCGTGGTGGTGCTGGCGTTCCTCATTTATCACCTGCTCGATTTCACCCTGCGGGTGCAACACCCCGAGTGGGGCAAACACACCTTCGCGCTCGCCGACGGCACCCTCGTGCGCGATGTGCACACCATGATGGTGCAGGGCTTCAGCCGCCCGGGCATTTCGCTCTTCTATATCCTCGCCGTCGGCTTGCTGAGCTACCACCTGTCCCACGGCCTGGTGAGCATGGTGCAGACGCTCGGGCTCAAGAACGAGAAGTGGACCCGCGGTCTCGAACTTTTCTCCACGGGCTACTGCTGGCTTTATTTCCTGCTCAACGCCGCCATCCCGCTCGCCATCCTCGGCGGCCTGGTCAAAGCCCACGTCTGATTTCCCGCCATGGCCAAACTCGACTCCAAGACTCCCTCGGGCCCGCTCGCCGACAAATGGCAGCGGCACAAGACCGAGATCAAACTCGTCAACCCGGCCAACAAGCGGAAATACGAGGTCATCGTCGTTGGCGCCGGGCTCGCCGGTTCCTCGGCCGCCGCCACGCTGGCCGAACTCGGCTACCGGGTGAAGAATTTCGTCTTTCACGACAGTCCTCGTCGCGCCCATTCCATCGCCGCCCAGGGCGGCATCAACGCGGCCAAGAACTACCAGAACGACGGTGATTCCGTGCACCGGCTCTTCTACGACACGCTCAAGGGCGGCGACTACCGCGCCCGCGAGGCCAACGTCCACCGCCTGGCCGAGGTCTCCGTCAACATCATCGACCAATGCGCGGCGCAGGGCGTGCCCTTTGCCCGCGAATACGGGGGGCTCCTCGCCAACCGCTCCTTCGGCGGCGCGCAGGTCTCGCGCACGTTCTACGCCCGCGGCCAGACCGGCCAGCAGTTGCTCCTCGGCGCCTATTCCGCACTGTCGCGCATGATCGGACAGGGTGGCGTGGAAATGCACACCGACTCCGAGATGCTCGACCTGGTCGTCGTCGACGGGCACGCCAAGGGCATCATCGTCCGCGACCTCATCACCGGCGCCATCACCCGGCACAGCGCCGACGCCGTCGTGCTCGCCACCGGCGGCTACGGCAACACGTTCAATCTCTCCACCTACGCCCGCCAGTCCAACGCCACCGCCATCTGGCGCGCCTACAAGCGCGGCGCCTGCTTCGCCAACCCATGCTATACGCAGATCCACCCGACCTGCATCCCGGTGAGCGGCGACTATCAGTCCAAGCTCACGCTCATGTCCGAGTCGCTGCGCAACGACGGCCGCATCTGGGTGCCCAAGAAAAAGGAGGACGCGAAGAAGAACCCCGCCGACATTCCCGAGGCCGATCGCGACTATTACCTCGAGCGCATTTATCCCAGCTTCGGCAACCTCGCCCCGCGCGACGTGGCCTCCCGCGCCGCCATGCGCATGTGCGACGAGGGCCGCGGCGTCGGTGAGACCGGTCTCGGCGTCTACCTCGACTTTGCCGACGCCATCCAGCGCCTCGGCGAACCCGCCGTGCGCGAGCGCTACGGCAATCTGTTCGACATCTATCACGAGATCACCGCCGAGAACGCCTACCAGATCCCTATGCGCATCTTCCCCGCCGTGCACTACACGATGGGCGGCCTCTGGGTGGACTACAACCTGATGTCCAACCTCCCCGGTCTCTTCGTGCTCGGCGAGGCCAACTTCTCCGACCACGGCGCCAACCGCCTCGGGGCTTCCGCCCTCATGCAGGGCCTGGCTGACGGTTATTTTGTCATTCCCTACACCATCGGTGACTATCTGGCCGGCCAGAAGCCCGGCTCGCGCCCGAAAACCGAGACGGCCGAGTTCAAGCAGGCGGAGGAGAATGTCACGACGATGACCCGGCGCCTCCTCGCCAACCAAGGCAAGGAGCCGGTCAGCCATTTCCACAAGCGGCTCGGCAAGATCATGTGGGACCACTGCGGCATGGCGCGCAACCAGGCCGGGCTCGAAGCCGCCCTCCAGAAAATCCCCGCGCTCCGCGAAGAATTCTGGGCCAATGTCAAGGTTCCCGGTTCAGCGGACACCCTCAACCAGTCGCTCGAGCAGGCCGGCCGCGTCGCCGACTTTCTCGAACTCGGCGAGCTTCTCTGCCGCGACGCGCTCACCCGCGAGGAGTCGTGCGGCGGCCACTTCCGCGAGGAACACCAGCATCCGGACGGCGAGTGCAAACGCGACGACGAGAAGTTCGCCCATGTCGCCGCCTGGGAATACCAGGGCGAGGGCAAGACGCCCCTCCGCAACACCGAGCCCCTCAACTACGAGTTCACCAAGATGTCGGTGCGCTCATACAAATGAGCGCACCAATTTACGATTAGACAATTTACGAATTACGATTTGAGGACATCCAGATGACGCCCGAGGAACTCAAAGAACGCACGAAATCTTACGGCTTGCGCGTCATTCATGCCGTTCAGGCTTTGCCTCGAAATGACGTGGCGAGAGCCCTCGGTAATCAATTACTGCGTGCAGGCACATCAGTGGGGGCTAATTATCGGGCGGCGTGCCGCGGCAAG
>JAYVZM010000130.1:0-5814 GCA_043783345.1 Verrucomicrobiota bacterium | reverse complement strand
CGGTTCGCGTAGGTGGTCGGATCGTGCGGCGCAGCCTGCTGGTCGGTTTCCCAGCTGCCGTAGCACTCGTTGCCGATTTCCCAATACTTCACGCCCAGCGGGTTCGACCGGCTGATGCGGAGAAAATTGCTGCCGTCGTCGGGCGCGACCGGCCCGGAGGCCCGCAGATTCGACCAATAACCGGCGGTCTTCCAGTCAAAGCCCTTGGCATCGCTGCCGATGTTCACGTCCGTCCCCGTGCCCAGCAGCGACGAATTCGAGTTCAGGTAGGCGACCAGTCCCGCCGCCTCTTCCGGTGTGCCCGTGCCGTAGTTGACCGTGACAAAAGCCTGGGTGTCGGCCCCGGTGATGAGCTGGATGAAGCCATTGAAGCCCGTCGCCCACGACCAGGTGTTGTCGAGGGTCTTGTTGATCCGCCAGTGGTATTCGTCCGAGAGCGAGCCCCCGGGCACGCGGATGGTCCGGATGCCCGCGGCCTGCAGAAGGGAGATGGTCTGCGCACTGGAAGCCTGCTGGTCCCAGATGACAGAGTTCACACCGAAGACGCGCTCGTCGACCGTGCGCACCGTCTGCGTCGCATTAACGCTGAGGCTTTGGGCCAGGGCCAGCGAAGGCAGGGCGAGTCCAAGGAATAGGCGAGGGATGACGTGAGCAAAGGGGAAGGACATGGGGTGGGAAACTCGGACAGGAGAGAACACACTATACCTCTCAATTCAAGTTTTGCCATGAGTTGTGTGTCCCGCGGATTGAGAAGCGTTGCCGCTTCCCTCCACTCTTGGGTGTCGAACGAAGCCCGCGGGCGCCCGCCGCAAACCGGCCTTCAGACCACTTCCCGGTAGACGTCCGGATGGGGCTTGGTGATCACGGCGGCATTCACCAGCATGCCGGCGTCGGCGATGATCTGGCGGCCAGCCGCCACGGCCGTCTGCACCGCGGAGATGTCGCCGGTCATGGTAACAAAAGCCTTGCCGCCCAGCGCCATCGCCACCCGGACTTCGAACAGCTGGACGGGCGCGCTCTTCGCGGCGGCGTCCGCCGCCCGGATCAGCGTGGCGACGTTGAAGGATTCGAGGATGCCGAGGGCGCCGTCCGGCGGCGTCACCGAGGTGCGACCGAGCGCGGTGATGACATCGGGATGGATGTTGGTGATGACGAAGCTGTCGATCAGGCAGCCGGTCGCCGCGTCGCAGCCGGCCTGGATGGCGCTCTGCACCGCCGACGGCTCGCCGGCGATCAGCACCATGTATTTGCCCGAGCAGATCGAACGCGACAGCACCAGCCGCACCGTGCCCGCCTTCAGCGCGGCGTCGGCCACCAGGAAACCGGCCACCACGCTGGAAAGTTCAACCAAGCCAATGGATTTTTCAGTCATGGGAGTAATCAGCTGCGATATCAGCGAATTTATTGATGGGACACAGAGAACCTGGAGGTCGCACAGAATCCACGGAGTCCTGACCCGCAGCGACCGTCTGCCAAATCTCTGTGCTCTCGGATTGGACCTCTGTGCATTCTGTGACAAGATTCAGTTCTCATTTGGTTGCGGCTCTGCCACGCTAGCAAATCGGTGTTGGTTTGAATGGTTTCCTAGGAACGATTGAGGATGATGTGCTCGGAAGTGACTTCCCCGATGGTCCCGGCAAACGGGGCATGGATCATGGCGCCGAGTGATTTTTCGGGGATCGCTCCGAGCGGCTGGCCGGCCGCGACCTGCTCCCCCGCGCGCACCAGCGGCTGGCCGGCCGAGCCGGCGCCCTGCTTGAGCGGCAATACCACGCGGCGCGGCGAGAGCTTGGCGTCCTGCCAGAGGGCCGCGTTGTCGTATTGCGTGAGATTCAGCTTTTTCATCAGCGACTTGATCGGCAGGCGGCGGCCCTCGCGCATCGGGTGCACCTTGACGGTGGTCGGGCCGGACCATTTCACATTCGCCTTCTTCATCTCCGCCTTGGACTGGTCGCACGCTTCCTTCGGGAACAGCTCCTCCGGGCACGCGTAGAGCGTGCACAGCCCGCACGCGCAACACATCGCCGCCCATTCGTTCCAGTGGGCCGCGCCCGTCGCCGTGAAGGCGAGGCTGCGCATCACCTGATGCGGTTCGACGGCGTAGCCCAGGAGATAGCGCGGACAAAGCTCCGTGCAATAGCGGCACTGGTCGCAGGCGGACTTGCCGATGGCGTTCTGCACGGCGACCGGCTTGAGCTTGCGCTCGATGACGTGATGGTCGCGCGCCAGCACGATGGCTCCGCCCGTCGTCTTGCTGACCGGCCGGTCGAGTTCGTCCGTGGTTTCGCCCATCATCATGCCGCCGATGGCCAGCACCGGATTGGAGACGGTCGCCCCGCCCGCCGCCGCGATGCATTCGCGCAGGCTGGTGCCCAGCGGCACGGTGATCGTCATCGGCTCGCGCACCGCGCCGGCGATGGTGAGGGTCTTGTGGGTGACCGGGCGGCCCGCGGCGGCCGCGGCGATATTGACGAAAGTCTCCACGTTGCAGACGACGACCCCGACGTTGAGCGGGATGCCGCCCGGCGGGATGAGCCGGCCGGTGACCTCGTGGACCAGGTCGTATTCGTCCCCGGCCGGATAGTAATCGCCCAGCAGTTGCACGCGCACCGTCGTGGCCTGGCAGGCGGCCTCGACCGCTGCGACGGCGTGTTTGTTCTTGGCCTTGATGCCGACCACGCCGGTGGCCGCGCCCACCGCCGCCATCGCCAGCCGGATCCCCCGCACCATCTCCGCCGCCTGACGCTCCATCACGGCGGCGTCCTTGTGCAGGAGGGGTTCGCACTCGGCGCCGTTGGCGATGACGGTGTCTGCCTTCGCCGCCAGCTTGACGTGCGTTGGAAAACCGCCGCCGCCGGCGCCGACCACACCCGCCTGCCTGACCTGCTCAACGAGGTTCATGAGAGTGGCCGCTACTTATGGCCGCCCGCGCTGTGCCCACAATTCAAAACCACCCGCCGGCAATAGACCGGCAGCAAATGGCAACAAAGGCTCAGCCGGACTCATGCAGTTACCCGTGGGCCAGCGAGCTTGCTCGCGCTCTTTGGGCGCCCGCAAGCGGGCTGCCTACCGTCACCCTTTTCAGTTTTGCGAGTTCAGAGAAAAATCGCGGCAACTGCATGATCCCGGCTCAGGCCCGGGCCCCAATCGCCCGCCGCGCAATTCCGAGCAGGGCCAGCGCCGCCACGAACCACGTTTCGATCGCGCCCCCACCGCCGCCACCCGAACCGCCGGAGTTCGGCGCAGGATCAGGGACCGCGGGAGAGGTTGCGGGCGTGGCGGAGACACTCGTCGGGGGCGGGACGGCGTGAGTTGGCCCGGTGATTGGCGGCGCCGTGACATTCGCCCGACTTTGGGCAAACATCCAAGTGTAGAGCGCATCGTTCGCGTAGGTGACCGTCCACACATCATGCCCGAGGTTGGGATAGATTGTCACCAAGGGATCGCCCCCTGCCTGTCGGATGCCATCGATCATCTCCTGGGTCCGTGCCACGGGCACGGTGGCATCCAAGGCGCCATGAAAAGCCCAGACCGGCAGATCGCGCAGTTGATAGGCCTGCGACGGAGTTCCCGCGCCGCAAAGCGGCACGATAGCGGCATAAAAACCCGGACTGCGCACGGCGAGGTCCCAGGTCCCGTATCCCCCCATGCTCAGACCGGTCAGGTAGACGCGGTCGGGATCGACGTGATACTGCCTCACGAGATCTTCGATGAATGGCTGCAAATCGGCGGCGGACCACCACGAACCGGCACACTGGGGCGAAACCACGATGCACGGATAGTCCCGTCCCCGCTCGATCAACAAGGGCGGCCCGTTGACCGCCACTCGTTCCACATCCGTTCCGCGTTCGCCCGCACCATGCAGGAAGACCATCAGCGGCCACCTGACTGCGGTATCCGTGTTGTAGCCCGCCGGCAGATAGAGCAGGTATTTGAACGAATACAGGTTCGGCGCCGTCATGGACCAGGCCGTCTGCCGCTGGACCGCCAGGACCGGCGGAGTTGCCATCACGGCCAGACCAACCATCAGCCACCAACGACGCGAGAGAGGCGCGAGCACCAAGCTGGAGGCTGAGATTGCTGGAAGCATGCTGGGGCGTGGGCCGTTGATCGGTCCCATCCCGTAAGACACCGCCCGGAGCGCAAACCCTTCATCGGCGGTGCGAACGCCCTGGCCGGGCAAAACCGGCGGCACCGTCACGCCAAGTTTCTGCGCCCAGGGAGTGAGGCCGGGATGATGCCCGGATAGGGCGTGCGATTTGGAGCGACACTTGAAGGATCAATCCACTGACGCAGGTAGAACTCAGGAAGAAATGGTGTAACGGCATGAGCGGAGTATTATTCTGAGAAAATGCTTCAGAAAAAAGGCGCTCCCTTTTCGGGGAGCGCCTTGAAGTTTTCAGGTGAGACGATGAAGTCTCGCGTTCATCGGACTCAGTAGTCCATGCCGCCCATGCCGCCGCCGCCACCACCATGGCCGCCGCCGCCGGAAGCTTCTTTCTTATCCGGGAGGTCGGTGATCATGCACTCGGTCGTCAGGAGCAACCCCGCGATCGAGGCCGCGTTTTGCAGCGCGGTGCGGGTAACCTTTGTCGGGTCAACCACGCCGGCCTTCACGAGATCCTCGAACTTGTCGGTCGCAACGTTGTAGCCGATGTTGCCCTTGGAGGCCAAAACCTCCTTGACCACCACGCCGCCGTCGACGCCCGCATTGGCGCAGAGCGCGCGGATGGGGTGTTCGATGGCTCGGCGCACGATCTGGGCGCCGAAGGCCTCGTCACCCTCGAGTTTGAGGGCCTCGATGGCCTTGATGGTGCGGAGCAGGGCAACGCCGCCGCCGGCGACGATCCCCTCTTCCACGGCCGCACGGGTCGCATGGAGGGCGTCTTCGACGCGGGCCTTCTTCTCCTTCATCTCGACCTCGGTGGAGGCGCCGACATTGATGACGGCGATACCGCCCGCGAGCTTGGCGAGGCGCTCCTGGAGTTTCTCCTTGTCGTAGTCGGAGGTGGTCTCGTCGATCTGACGGCGGAGCTGCTTGACGCGGCCCTGGATGTCGGACGATTTGCCACTGCCTTCGACGATGGTGGTGTTTTCCTTGTCCACCGTGATGCGCTTGGCCTTGCCGAGGTCGGCGAGGGTGAGGTTCTCGAGCTTGAGGCCGAGGTCCTCGGTGATGCACTTGCCGCCGGTGAGGACGGCGATGTCCTCCAGCATGGCCTTGCGGCGGTCGCCAAAGCCGGGGGCCTTGACGGCGCACACATTGAGCGTGCCGCGAATCTTGTTCACCACGAGGGCCGCGAGCGCCTCGCCCTCGACCTCTTCCGCGATGATGAGGAGGGGCTTGCCGCTCTTGGCGATGGTCTGCAACAGCGGGAGCATCTCCTGCAGGTTGCTGATCTTCTTCTCGTGGATGAGCACATGGGCGTCCTCGAGGACGACTTCCTGGCTCTCGGCGTTGGTCACGAAGTAAGGCGACAGCCAGCCCTTGTCGAACTGCATGCCCTCGACGACCTCGAGGGTCGTCTCGATGGATTTGGCTTCCTCGACGGTGATGGTGCCGTCCTTGCCGACCTTGTCCATGGCGTCGGCGATGATGTTGCCGATGGTCTCATCCCAGTTGGCGGAGACGGTGGCGACCTGGCGGATTTCCTCGCGGTCATTGACCTTCTTGGAAACGCGCGCGAGCTCGGTGACGGCGGCCTCGACGGCCTTGTCGATGCCGCGCTTGAGGTAGACCGGGTTGGCGCCGGCGGTGACGTTCTTCAGGCCCTCACGGTAGATGCCCTCGGCGAGCACGGTGGCGGTGGTGGT
>JAYVZM010000129.1:0-13970 GCA_043783345.1 Verrucomicrobiota bacterium | reverse complement strand
GAAAACCTCGCGCGCATTTTCGGCCACGGTTTTACCACGAAAAAAGAGGGCCATGGTTTCGGCCTGCACAGCGGAGCGCTCACGGCCAAGGAACTCGGCGGCTCATTGAGCGTCCAGAGTGACGGCCCGGGCCAAGGGGCGGCCTTTATCCTCGAGCTGCCGGGGCAACCGGGGGCCAAGGTCGCCTGACCGACTCCCGCACGGGGATAATCGGCCCATCGCTATCGCGCCCGCTGGCGCGATTCCCGGTGCAGGCGACGATGAGGTTGATCGGGTTTGCCCTGGCGGTGGGGCAGGTAAGGGCCCGGGGCGTGGCGGACGCACGCGGAATTGCTGCCGCCCGCTTCCGGCATTGCATGCCGGGAGAAACCCTGTGTCATAAATACAAATGATTATCGGAGTCCCCAAGGAACTTAAGATCGGAGAAACCCGCGTTTCGATGACCCCCAGCCTGTGCCGCCGCGTGGTGGCGCTGGGCGGCAAGGTGCTCGTCGAAAAGGCCGCCGGCAACCGCGCCGGCTTCACCGACGACGAATACAAGGCCGCCGGCGCCACCCTCGCGCCTTCCGCCGCGAAGGTCTGGAAAAGCGCCGACCTGATCCTGAAGGTGAAGGAGCCGCTCGAGTCCGAATACGCCCTGCTGCAGCCGGGCCAGACCCTCTTCACCTACCTGCACCTCGCCGCCGGGCCGGTGCTCGCGAAGGAGCTTTGCCGGAAAAACATCCTCGGCATCGCCTATGAAACGGTCGAGGGCGGCGACGGCCAGTTCCCGCTGCTCAAGCCCATGTCGCAGATCGCGGGCCGGCTCTCGATCCAGACCGGCGCCTATTTCCTCCAGTCGCAACTCGGCGGCTCCGGCGTGCTGCTCGGCGGCATTCCCGGCACGGCCCCGGGCCACGTCGTCGTGGTCGGCGCCGGCAATTCCGGCGCGCACGCCGTGCGCATGGCCGCCGGCATGGGCGCCCGCGTGACCGTGCTCGATCTCGACACCCGCAAACTGGAGATCCTCGATCAGGAATATCGCGGCAAGGTCATCACCCTGATGTCCAATCCCGCCAACATCGAAGCCGAGGTCGCCGACGCCGACCTGCTCATCGGTGCCGTGCTCATCCCCGCCGCCCGGGCGCCCATCGTCGTCACGCGGCCGATGGTGGCCCGGATGCGCCCGGGTAGCGTCATCGTCGACATCGCCATCGACCAGGGCGGCTGCATCGAGACCGTCCACGCGACGTCGCACACGAAACCGACCTACCAGGAGCACGGCGTCATCCATTACGCGGTGCCGAACATGCCGGCGCTCGTCGGCCGCACGTCGACCATGGGCCTGACGCAGGCCACCGAACCATTCGTTGCCATGATGGTCCAGAAGGGCGTCGAGCGCGCGCTGAGCGAGCACAAGGGCCTCGCCCGCGGCGTGAACACCCGCAACGGCCGCATCACCTGCGACGCCGTCGCCAAGGCGGTCGGGTTCGACTCGTGAACCAAAAGTATCTCACAATGTTTTTCCGCGATATCGTCTCGCCACTTGGGTGAGGTTTTGAATGCCTGCGATTAAACTATTCAGCAAAAAAGAACTCTTGCCTTAATCCGGTTATCCGGATTTCAAGGCAGCATGGTATCCACAGCACAGGTTTACTCATTGCATGAGGATCTTGAGCAGCTCTTGAATCACCGTGGGCTACTTAAGAAAGTTGCCGATGAATGCGGCGCCGACTATAGACGAGTGCATGAGCTCGTGACGGAAAAGTCCGAGCCACGGCATACGCTGGGGAAGGACCTTGAGGACTGGATACATTGCGCCAGCCTTCTTGCCGCGACAAAGGCAGACCTGACGGCTAGTCGTCAGATACCGTTTACGCGCCTCATGCGCTTGCTTGAGTTGAAGGACCGCGTTTCAGCGCCGTTTCTCAAAATGAAAATCGATGGAGTTGTAGAACTGCTCGGACCCGTGGCGAAGAGAGTTCGGCCAACTGCGCAGGAGTTTGTGCAAGAGCTGGAGCGGGAGCAGTCGCATCACAAACAAGCCAAAAATCTCATTGATTCTTCTATCTCAACCTTGCTCACGGACATCGAATCGTTGCTGAAATGAATCAGCCGAATGCAAATGCTTGAACCGAGTCAATTTTATCGATTGAGCGGCAGCGCCGCCACCGCCACCGCGCACGCCTTGTAGCTCGGCTGGCGCGAGTGCGGGTCGAAGGACGGGAACGTCAGCTTGTTCACGTCAGCGAAATGCATCGGCATGAACACCTGCCCCGGCTGCACGATGGCGCTGACGAGGGCCACCGCTTCGGTGCGGCCCCGGCGTGAGCGCACCGCCACGCGGGCGCCATCGGCCACGCCCAGTTCCTCGGCGTCCCCGGGGTTGATCTCCACATGCAGCATCGTGGGCGCGAGCTTGCGCAGGATGGCGCTCTTGTCCGTGCGCGAACCGGTGTGCCACTGCGCCGAGCTGCCGCGACCGGTCATCAGGATGAACGGATACTCCGCATCCGGCGGTTCCGGCATCGGCCGGGGTTCGTCGAAAAAGAATTTCGCCCGCCCGTCGGCCGTGAAGAATTTCCCGTCGGCGAAGAGCCTCCGTTCTCTATTTTCCGTCTTCCGTCCTCCGTCCTCCGCCCTCCGTTCTCCGTCCCCCGGATACGGCCACTGGATGCCGCCGCTGTCCGCGATGTGGCCGTAATCCTGGATGCCGGAGAAATCGCACGGCTGGCCGCGCGAAAGCTCCTTCAGGATTTGGAACGCGGCTTCCGGAGAACTCCACTGGCGGAACAGCGCGCCGCAGCCCCAGGCCTCGGCCACGAGCTTGAAAATGGCAAAATCGCTCAGCGCCGTTCCGGGCGCGCGGGCGACCTTGCGCGCGACACCGAGCCGGCGCTCGCTGTTGATGAACACGCCCTCCTTTTCGCCCCAGCCGGCGGCGGGGAGCACGAGGTCGGCCATCCGCGCCGTCTCCGTGGTCGCATACATGTCCTGCACGACGAGGAAATCGAGTTGGCGGCGGATGGCGGCGAAGCGTCCCGAATTGATCCACGAATGGGCCGTGTTGGTCGCGATGACCCACAACCCCCGGATGTCGCCCCGCTCGATGCCGTCGATGATTTCATCGTAGGCCCAGCTCTTCTCCGCGGGAATCAGCGCCGGGTCAAGGCCGAGGACGCCGGCGACATGCGCGCGGTCCTTTCCGCTGGCGAAGTCATAACCGCCGAGGAGGGACGTGGCGTTGCCAAAGAGCCGCGAACCCATCGCATTGCACTGGCCGGTGATGGAGTTGGCGCCGGTGCCGGGCCGGCCGATGTTGCCGGTCATCAGGGCGAGATTGATGATCGCCTGCGCCGTGCGGGTGGCCTCATGGCTCTGGTTGACCCCCATGGTCCACCAGAACGACACCCGTGCGCCGCGGGCAATGCTATCGGCCCAACGGACCAGGTCTTCCGCCGGCACGCCGGTCGCGGCGACGGTGCGCTCGAGGGTAAAAGCCGCCACGAATTTTTCGAAGCCGGCGAAACCGGTCGTGTGCGCCGCGACGAAATCCCGTTTCACCGCGCCCCGTTCGATCAGCAGCCGGGCCAGGCCGTAGAGGAGCGTCAGATCGCTCTTCGGCCGCAGCGCGATGTGCTGGGTGGCGAGCATCGCCGTCTCGGTCTTGCGCGGGTCGACCACGATGATGGCGGGTTTGCGTTGGTTCATCATGACGCGCTGCCACATGATGGGATGGGCGATGCAGGGGTTGGCGCCGATGAACACGAGCACGTCGCTCTCCTCGAAATCCGCGTAGGTGAACGGCGGGGCGTCGAAACCGAAGGACTGCTTGTAGGCGACGTGCGAAGTGGCCATGCACTGCCGCGTGTTGGAATCCACGTGCAGCATGCCCATGCCGAACTTGGCCAGCGCGCCGAGCAGCGCCATCTCTTCCGTCACGATTTGGCCGGTGCTCAGGAAGGCCAGCGCGGGCTTGCCGTGCCGGGCCTGGACGCGTTGGAAGTTCTCCGTGAATGCGGCCATCGCCCGCTCCCACGACACCGGATCGAGCTTCCCTGTCGCCTGGTTGCGCAGCAACGGCGACGTCGCGCGATCGGGCGCGGCCAGCGGCGTGAGCGCCTCCCAGCCCTTGGGGCAGGCCATGCCGAGATTGACGGGATGGTCGGGGTCGGCCGTGAGGTTGATGGCCTCGCCGGCGGCGTTGAGATGGATCTTCAACGAACAGCCCGTGCTGCAGAAACCGCAGATGCTCCGGGTCGTGCTCACCGGCGCCAGCCGGGCCGGCACCCGGCCGAGGCCGAAATCGCCTGGGTGCAGCACCAGCTCGCTCGTCATCGGACCCGAGCTGGCCCGCAGCATTTGCCTGATCCGGATTTTCATCCGCGGGGAACCCCCGGCATTTTCGGCGCATCCACCGCCCGAAAAAAAAGATGGCGCTCGACGAGTTCGCCCGCGAGCAGCACGGTGACGGCGACCCAGCCCGGCAGGACGACCAGCAGTCCCACGGCGCCGTAGCCGAGAAGATCGC
Organism: Verrucomicrobiota bacterium; assembly: GCA_043783345.1. GTDB lineage: Bacteria > Verrucomicrobiota > Verrucomicrobiia > Opitutales > Opitutaceae > Lacunisphaera. The sequence goes on along the minus strand of JAYVZM010000129.1, from coordinate 9,460 downwards.
GGAGCGTCGCGGCGGTGCGCAATGGTCCCCGCTGCAGCCGCGCCGAGATACTGCCGTCATACCACGTGCGAGTTTCCCAAGCGAGTTTCAGCAGCAGGAGAAAGGCGGCGAGCCGCGGCGCGACCGGTGCGAGCCCCGTCACCGCGGCGGTGCCGAGGAAACGCGGGCCGGTCTGCGCGAAGTGCCAGAACGCGCGTCGGGTATCGACATAGATCATCACGGAACAGAAAAGGCCCGCCAGGCCGAGGGCGGCAGTCACGAGCAGCAGCGGCGCCAGCGGCAGGGGCACCGGGGAAAGTCCGCTCGCCGCCACGGTGGCGAGGGTGGCGGACCCGAACCAAGCGCCGAATACCAGGGCCTCGCGGCTGAGCCAGCTGCGTCGCCAGCCCAGAAAAATCCGCCACGCCCGCCACGGCTGGCCGAGGTGAAAAACGCTCGCTCCCAAGCCGGCCGCGCCGGCGAGCCATGCCAAGTTTGTCATATAATAGATGACAAACTTCGGATTGATGGAGGACAAGAAAGCGGCGGCCGTGTAACAGCCGACGGCGGCGGGCAGCAGGGTGAGCATGACGGCCAGCGGCCAGTGCGGCGGTTGCGGGCGGAGGGCCGAGGCATCCGCGGCCACGAGATTTTCCGGGAGCGGTCGCGCGCTAACGTAGCGTGTGGTCGGCTGGGTGTAAGCGGGATCGGGCGCGGCGGGGAGAAAACGGGAGGTGTCCACGCGGGACGAGGGCGTCCCGCCTCCGTGGATGGATACCTTCACGATGGTGATGGCCTGGGTGGGGCAGGCTTGCACGCAGGCCGGCGCCTCGCCCTCGCCGAGCCGCTGGTGGCACAGGTCGCATTTGCGGACGATGCCGAGCCGCTCGCTGTATTTGGGCACGTCGTAGGGACACTTGAGCACGCAATACTGGCAGCCGATGCATTGGTCATCGAGATGGCGGACAATGCCGGTGACCGGATCCTTTTCATAGGCGAGCACGGGGCAGCCGTGGAGACAGGCCGGGTCGGCGCAATGGTGGCAGGCGGTCGTGATGGTCTGCTGAAATGGCGCGGTGCGGGTGCCGCCGTGCACGAGGCCGACGTCGCGCCACGATTCGGTGTCCTCAAGGCCGTTGAGCGCATGGCAGGCGACCACGCAGGCCTTGCAGCCGCTGCAGGAGTCGAGGTCCACCTCGAAGGCGTATTGCTCGCCGGGGCCGGGCTTCGTGAGGGGGATCAGATCGCGGTAGACCGGGGCGTTGCCGGGCGCGGCGGAAAAACGGGCCACAGGCGTTTGCAACCGGCCCTGTTCGGCGAGCAGCTCGTCAACCAAGGCGAGCAGCGGCGGCTGGTTGTCGGCGACCATCAGGAGTGCCGACCATTTGCCTCACGCAAAGGTCGCAAAGATCGCAATGAAGCAGAGCCGTTGCGCCCTTGGCGGACTTTGCGCGAGTAAGGCAGGACAGTCATGGCTCAGTAGACGTCGCGTGCGTAGCGCTTGGCGGCTTTGAGCGACTGGACATAGGCGGTCGCGGCCTCGGGTGACTTGCCGCCGGCGGTCTCGATCACTTGGTGGAGGGCGGCATCGACGTCCTTGGCCATGCGGCTGGCGTCGCCACAGACATAGAAATGCGCGCCGGCTTCCAGCCACGCATAGAGCTCGGCGGCGTTTTCCCGCATCCGCTGCTGGACGTAGATTTTTTCCGCCTGATCGCGCGAAAACGCGGTGTCCAGCCGGGTAAGCACTCCGGCGGCCTGCATCCCGACCAGCTCGCCTCGGTAAAGAAAATCCGTCGCCGCGCGTTGATCGCCGAAGAAAAGCCAGTTTTTCCCCGTGGCACCGGTGGCGCGGCGCTCCTCGAGAAAAGCGCGAAAGGGAGCGATGCCGGTGCCGGGGCCGACCATGATCATCGGGGTGTCGCCATTGGCGGGCGGACGGAAGGCGTTGTTCGAATGGACGAAGACCTTGGCCGTGGAGCCGGCGGGGCAGCGCTCGGCGAGAAAGGTCGAACAGACGCCCTTGCGGGTCCGTCCTTGCGCTTCATAGCGGACGGCGCCGACGGTCAGGTGAACCTGGCCGGGATGGGCGAGAGGGCTGGAGGCGATGGAGTAGAGCCGCGGCTGGAGCTTGCGCAGCAGGCGCACGAAGTCGATGGGCGCCAACTTAGTCTCGGGCCGGGCGAGCACGATGTCGATGACGTGCTGGACAGCCGTGGCCGTGGCGGTCCCACCGCCGGTGTCGGCCGCGGCGGCGTAGCGGGCGATGAACTCGCTGGAGGGCCGGGCCAGGTCGTAATAGGAAGTGAGCGCGTGGCGCAACGAGGTGGTGCTGCCGTCGGGCACCGGCACGGCCTCCTCGCCGTCACAACTGAGCGCCGCGAGCAGGGCGGTGACCAGGTCGGGGCAGTTCTGCGGCAGAACACCGAGCGCGTCGCCAGCCTGGTATTCGAGGCCGGAGCCTGCGAGGGAAAGTTCGACGTGGTTGACTTCCTTGGCCGAGCCGGGGGCGTTGAGGCAGCGGACGGCGAGCACGGGGGCGGGGAAGGGGTTTTTCTTGGAGTAAAGCGGCTCTCCAACTGTAGGAGCGGGTTTATCCCGCGATTCAGGACTCTCATCGCGGCGTAAAGCCGCTCCTACAGTTCCGGCCAGCTCGGCCAGCGCGGCGCCCAGCCAGGCGGCGAATTTCTCCTCGTAGTCGAGGTCGCAGTCCGTGCGCGGCGAGACGCGCGTTGCACCGAGTTTTTCGAGGCGTTCGTCAAAGTCCTTCGCGCATTTGCAGAACTGGACGTAATTCGTGTCGCCGAGTCCGCAGACGCTGAAGCGCAGGCCGGCCAGGCGCGGCGCCTCGGCTGTCGCGAGCGCGGTATGAAATGCCTTCGCATTGTCGGGCGGCTCGCCGTCGCCATAGGTGCTGGTGATGAGCAGCACGTTTTGCTCCTGCGCGAGCTTGGCGGGGGTGAACGCGGCCAGGTCCATGATGCTGGCGGCGAAGCCCCGCTTGCCGGCCTCCTTCGCCGCGCGCCTGGCCAGGGTTTCAGCGGTGCCGGTCTGGGAACCGTAAAGAATGGTGAGCGGTTTGAGTGCGGTGGCGGACGGAGCGCGCGCAAGCTCGCCGCCCACATGAGGAGCGACGGGGCCGCGGGAAAAGATGCCCGCCAGATAGCCGTTGAGCCACGCGCGCTGTTCGGCGCTGAAGGGGGCGGTGTCGGGAATGAGCGGGACGGTCGTCATCAGGAAGGGCGGGCTAGGAGAACATAACCTGCAGTTCACCGGCCGAGTGGCGCCGCGTCCATTGGACGAAGGTCTCGCCGGATTGCTTTTTCTGATCGTAGGTGCGCAGGATTTTCTCGGTGATCTCCGGAATTTCCGTGGCGCGCACGCCGCGGAAGATTTCGCGGGCGATGCCCTGCTCGTGGCCCATGCCGCCGCCGAGGACGACATGGTAGCCCTCGGTGCCGTCGGCAAGCTTGGCGCCGAGAAAGCCGATGTCGCCGCAGTAGTGCTGGGCGCAGGAGTGCGGACAGCCGGTGAAATGCAGGTTCACGGGCTGCTCGATGCCGAGCTTTTTGCTGACGAGCGCCTTGGCCAGGGCGAGGGCGTGGCCCTTCGTGTCCGTGGCGGAATATTTGCAGCCCTTGCTGCCGGTGCAGGAGATGATGCCGCTGGTGAGGCTGTGGGCCTCCGTGGCAAAACCGAGCCGGTTGAGATTGCGGCGGACCGTCTCGACAAACGCATCGGGAATGTGCGGGATGATGACGTTTTCCCACACGGTAAGGCGGAGTTCGCCCTTGCCGTAGTTGGCGGCGAGGTCGGCGAGCTGGTGCATTTGTTTCACCGAGAGGCGGCCGACCGGCACGCCGAGACCGAGGGAGTTGAGGCCGCGTTGCGATTGCTTGTAGACGCCGATCCAGCCGTGCTTGATCTCGGCCCGACGCGGCGCGCAGGCTTCGAGCGGCAGGCGCACGAGCGGGAAGGCGAGCTTCTCCTGGGCGGCGGCGAGGAATTTCTCCACGCCCCATTTCTCGAGGAGGTATTTGAGCCGGGCTTTTTTGCGGTTGGTGCGGTCGCCGTGTTCGTTGAAGACGCGAACCAGCGCGGCGGCGACGGCGACGCACTCGGACGGTTTGACCAGCAGGCCGGTGTCGCGGGCGAAGTCGCCGTGGCCGGAAATGCCGCCGAGCTGGACGCGGAAGTAGATGCCGGGAGGGATTGAAGCTGTAGGAGCGGGTTTATCCCGCGATTCAGCGTCCTCATCGCTGCGTAAAGCCGCTCCTACAGCTGAAAGCGACTTTTCCGTCACGCGCACGACCATGAAGCCGATATCGTTGGTGTCGGCGGCGCCGGCGATCGAGCCGCCGTTGTCGAATGAAATATTGAATTTGCGGGGCAGGCCGTAGAGATCGCGGTGATTGAGAATGTAGTGGTGCAGGCCCTTGGCGAAGGGGCGGACGTCGAGCAGCTCATCGGGATCGAAGCCGCTGTTGGGCGAAGCGGTGATGTTGCGGACGTTGTCGGCGCCGGCGCCGCGCGAGGTGAGGCCGAGCTCCTGCAGCCGCATGAGGATTCGGACGATGTCGCGCGGCCGAAACTCGCGGAGTTGGAGATTGGCGCGCGTGGTGATGTGCGCATAGCCGCCGCCCCACTCGGCGATGTCGGCGACCCCGTGCAGCTGATGGGTGGTGATCTCGCCGGCGGGGAGACGCAGGCGCAGCATGAAGCTGTCCTGTGCCGGCGCGACGTAGAAGAAGCCGTGGAACTTGAAGCGGAAGGTGTCGGCCTCGTCGGGAAACTTGTCCGCCTCGGAGTGGGCCACGAGTTTTTCCCAGATATCGAGCGGGTTCTCGTCGTATTTCCAGCGCTCGGGCTTGCAGAGTTCGCCCAGCGGCGTGCCGAAGACCGTGTCCTCGGCGGGCGGCGTCGCGAGGTTCAGCCACGGGGTCGCCGCGGCGCCAGGATCGGCGGTGAGCTGGCCGGCAGCCGTCTGCCCGACGAAAGGCGCCTGCACCGCGAGGGCGGCGAGGAAGCCCGCGAGATATTCCTTCTGTTCCGGAGTAAATCCGGCGGTGGGTTCGGCGGCAGGCGCAGGAGCGGGCATGGTGGGAAAAACGGGTGAGGTCAGGCGCGGACGGGCTCGGGTGCGGCGGAAACCGGAACGGATGCCGCCACCTTGGCCGGGTGATACGTCCAGTAGAGGAAGAGGCCGGTGAAGAGCAGGCCGCCCACGAGGTTGCCCAGCGTGACGGGAAGCTGATTCCAGAGCCACCAGTCGGACACGGAGACCTTGGCCCCCATCATCATGCCGGTCGGGATCAGGAACATGTTGACGACCGAATGCTCGAAGCCCTGCGCGAAAAACGTCAGGATGGGCAGCCACATGGCAACGATCTTGCCCACGGTGGACTGTGAAGTCATGGCCATGACCACGCCGAGGCAGACCATCCAGTTGCAGAGGAGCGCCTTGGTGAAGACCGTGACCATGCCGGCGAAGCCGTGGGCGGCATAGCCGGTGGTCTTTGCCTCGGCGATCGAGACTATTTTGGCCGCGATGCCGCTCGGAGCCTCGCTGCCCATGCTGGTGAGAGTGACGTAGAGCAGCACGCCGTAGAAGATGCTGCCCGCGAGGTTGGCGAGAAACACCCAGCCGAGGTTGGTGATGACCTGCGACCAGGGTTTCCGGCCGTCGATCCCGGCGAGCGTGGTGATGGCAAAGCTGCCGGTCACCAGTTCGAGGCCGAGCAGGACGATCATCACAAATCCCACCGGGAAGACGAGGGCGCCAACCAGCGGCGTATTGGTCTGGGCGGTGGCCGTGAGGGCGAGGCTGGTGGCAAATCCCAGCAGGGCGCCGGAGAGAAAGCCGCGGATGAGCAGATCGCGCACCGGGAGACCGGCCTTGGTCGCGCCGGCGGTGATCATCGAGTTAACCACGTCGGAGGGTTTGATGAAGTCCATGGAGGGTAGGAATTTTGATTGAATTGAGCGATCGGTTGACGCCTTCAATTTAGCACCCCGTGTGCCACGGATTGGCTTCCGGGGGTTTAATTCCGTTCAACGTTTTCATCCCCGGCATGAATGCCATTCATGCGAGAGGCGCGTCAGCTGCTCAGAGATTCAGCGTCAGCTGCACGTAATAGTAGCTGGCGTCCTTCGAACCGGCTGCGGCGAGCGACTGCTTGATGTAGTCGCCGCGATAGTAGTGGGCGACGGCGGTCTCGATCTGGGCGTAGGGCCGGAAGGTCCACGCGGCGACGAGATCGACCTCGGTGCCGAGCTGGCGGCTGTAGGACGGATTGATGCGATAGCCGCCGCCGCTGCCGACGGCGGCACCGGTGAAGTTGCGGGGCACACCGGCGACGTTATACCAGAAGTCGGTGTTGCGATCGAGGAACTGCCAGTGGATCTCCGCGGCAAGGCTGATGTTGGTCCGCGGCTTGACCGTGAAGACGGCCCGCAGGTCGTGCAGATTCTGCAGGCTGTTCAGGTCCATGTAGCCGTAATGCAGATGGGTCGTGGAAAAGAGATTCTGGAAAGTCTCGCTGGTGCCGTCGGCGGAGCTCTTGTCGCCCGAGGCGTAGCTGTAGACCAGGCCGAGGCGCGGCTGCCACGGGTGCCCGGTCCAGGTGTAGCCACCCTGCAGGACGGCCGCGTAGGCATCCTGCTTGAGGCGCGGGGCGGCGAGGGCGGCGGCGACCGTGGTGGCCGGGAAGATGGCGGTGCGGTTGCCGAACTGGTGCATGAGTTCGACGCCGTAGTCCCACGCGTCGTAGGCGAGCGGCTTGGATTTGATGCGGAGGCCGGCGGTGTAGAGGTCCTGGGCCCCGGGAAAGCGAAAGGGCGCGGCGATGCCCGACCAGTTGTCGGTGGCGATGCCGCGGGCGACATTGCGGGTGAGGAAGTAGGCCTCGACGATTTCATTTTTCGCGACGGTTGGAAAATTGAAATACGCGCCGGAGAAGCGATCCTGGGAGTTGGATTTGTTCAGGTTGCGGTGGTCGTTGTAGACGACACCGCCGGTGAAGACGTCGACGCCGAAGAGGGCATTCTGCCAGCGGATCTTGGCGGCGTCGAACGTGCGGGCATTGTTGCCCCAACGCAGATGGCCGACGAGACGCTGGTCGCCGTAGACCAGTTCCTGCCGGCCGAGCTTCAGGGAAACGGGGAATTCCTTGTGGTTGCCAAGGAAAACGAAGGCTTGGTGCAGATCCATCGGGCCGTCGCGCTCGGTCAGGCCCTTGCCGGCGGCGGCGGGGGCGAAGCGCTCGTCGTTGAGGGAGTAGCTGGAGCGGCCCTCGACGGTGGCGGCGAACCACTTGGCGGTGTAGGCCACGCGCGGCATGATGCGCGTGAGTTGATAGTGGTTGTTGTTGTCGTCCTGCGGGCGGAGCGAGAAATCCCAGTTGGAGCCGGCGTCGGTGAAGCCGGCGTCGTCCTTGCCCTCCTGCCGGACGCGGATGTTCACGCCGATGTCCCAGGCGCTCAGGTAGACGTCCTTGGCCCGGAGCTTCTCGTTGACGAAGCCGGGGAATGGCCGGGCGGGCGGCGGCGGCGCGTATTGGGCGCGGATTGACGGCGTGAGAGCGGTGAAGGCGAGCGCGAGGAGCGCCGCGAGACGTGGGAGTGAGTTCATGGTGTGCGAGGTGGGTCGGTGGAAATCAGACCGGGGTGAGCGCACTAAGAAAGCGTTTGAAGCCAGAACGGGGCGGCGGAGCGGGCGGGGTGGAGGACGGGACACTGTCGGAAGGGGCGGGACGGTGATGCGACCGTTCCTCGAGGAAGCCGATGAGTTCCTCGCGCAGGCGGTAATACTCGGGGTCCTCCAGCAGTTGCTTGCGGGAGCGGGGGCGGGGAAACTTGACCTCGAGAATCTCGCCGACGGTCGCGGCGGGACCGCTGGTCATCATGACGACACGATCGGAGAGGAAGAGGGCTTCGTCGACGTCGTGGGTGACCATGAGCGCGGTCTTGCGGTCCTTCTGCCAGAGGTCGATGAGCACCTGCTGCAACTCGGCGCGCGTGAGCGAATCGAGCATGCCGAACGGTTCGTCGAGCAGGAGCATCTTGGGCGAAAGCGCGAAGGCCCGGGCGATGCCGCAGCGCTGGCGCATGCCCTGGGAGAGTTCGGCGGGCCGCTGGTGGATGGCGTCGCCGAGCCCGACCACGGTCAGGTAATATTCGGCGATCTGCCGGCGCTCGGCCGGGTCGGCCGTGTAGTAGACCTGGTCCACGCCAAGCATAACGTTTTCGAACGCGGTGAGCCACGGCAACAGACAGGGTGCCTGAAACACGACGCCGCGGTCGGGGCCGGCATCGGTGACTTCCCGGCCGGCGAGGATGATGCCGCCGGAGGTGACCCCGGTCAGGCCCGCGATCATCGAGAGGACGGTGGACTTGCCGCAACCGGAGTGGCCGATGAGGGTGATGAACTCGCCCTGGTGGATGCGCAGGTCGAAATTCTCCACGATGACGGCCTGGCCCTTGGGTGTGGCGTAGCTTTTTCCGAGGCGGGAGATTTCGAGGAAGGGCTTCATGGGAAAGTAGCGAGTAGTGAGTAGCGGGTAGCGAGTAGGGTGTTGCGGCGGGAATGCTCACTACTCGCTACCCGCTACTCGCTACTGCGATCTGCTCCTCCTTGATTTCGCCGAGCCGGCGGGGGCGGCGGCTGACGCGGGGCTTGTCGAGGTCCTCAGGCAGGATGTCCGGCAGGATGAGTTTGCGGGTGACGGTGGACTTGCGGCGTTCGCCGTAACTGAGGAGTTCGTTGGTCACCAGGGCGCGGAGGCGCTTGAACTCGGGGTCGTGGTTGAGCGCCTTGCGATCGCGCGGACGGGCGAGGGTGACGGGGAACGACGGCCCAAGCGTGGCGCCGGGACCGGGCGTGAGGGGAATAATGCGGTCGGCGAGCAAGAGGGCTTCATCGACGTCGTTGGTGATGAGGACGACGGTCTTCTTGTCCTTCTCCCAGATGCGCTCAAATTCGTCCTGCAACGTGGCGCGGGTGAGAGCGTCGAGCGCGGAGAGCGGCTCGTCGAGCAGGAGGATTTGCGGGTCCATGGCGAGGGCGCGCGCAACAGAGACGCGCTGGCGCATGCCGCCGGACAGGTCGCGCGGAAGCTTGTCGCGCGCGGGCGTCAGATTGACCGTGGCGATGGCGGTCTCGACGAGCTGGCGCTGTTTCTCGGCGGAGTGGTTGGGAAAGACCTGGGCGACGGCGAGGGCGATGTTTTCGTAGACGCTGAGCCAGGGCAGGAGCGAGTAGTTCTGGAACACGATGCCGCGGTCGGGACCGGGCGCGGTGATCTCGAGGTCGTTCAGCTTCACCGTGCCGGAGTCGGGCCGGGTCAGGCCGGCGATGAGCGAGATGAGCGTGGTCTTGCCGGAACCGGAATACCCGACGATGGCCACGAACTCGCCGTCGGCGACGCTGAGGTTCACATCATGCACGGCCGCCGCGTTGGCCGCCGTGCCAAACTGTTTGGTG
>JAYVZM010000128.1:0-2173 GCA_043783345.1 Verrucomicrobiota bacterium | reverse complement strand
GGAGTGGCTGGCGCAGATCCCGGCGAGCAAGCCGGGGAGCTGAAGCCATGTCGGCCCGGCGACGACCGCCGGCCCTCCATGAAAAAGGCGCACCGGAGGGTGCGCTTTGGATCGGTCAATGGGCCGGGTTCACCGCGCCACGAACGTCAGGTAGCGGTAGACGCCGCCGTAGTAAACCAGGGCAATGTTGCGTCCGGTGCGGAGCGCCCGCTTGGCGGAGGCAAGATCCACGATGGGCGAGCGGTTCAATTGTTCGATGACCGCGCCCTCGGTAAAAATATCCCGGAACGGCGAATTGGCCGCCACGCTGACGATGACGAGACCGTCGACGCGGTCGTCGATCCGCAGTTCCTTCCGCAGATCGCCGGTCAGCGCGGTGACCGACACCCCGGGCAGGAATTCGCCTTCGGCGGCGTTGTCGTCGGCCAGCGTGCCGAGCGTGACTTCCGCGGACTGGGCCTTGCCGTCGCGCAGGTAGTTGACGGTGACCTTGGTGCCGGGTGCGGTCTGGGCGATGATCAGCCGCAGGTCATCCTTGGAAGTGATCGGCTTGCCGTTGATGCCGGTGATGATGTCCTCCCGCTTCAAGCCGGCCTTGGCGGCGGGACCGTCGGGGCTGAGATCCGTGACCAGCACGCCGCGGGTGTCCTTGGGGGCGCCGAAGGACTCGGCCATCTCCGGGGTGAGGGGCTTCGGGTCGGTGCTGACCCCCATGAAGCCGCGCGCCACGGTGCCGGTGTCGATCAGGCTGTGCATGATGGAGCTGACCAGGTTAATGGGGATGGCGAAACCGATGCCGATGTTGCCGGACGAGGTGGAAAGGATGGCGGAATTGATGCCCACGAGCCGGCCGCGGGCATCGACAAGGGCGCCGCCAGAGTTTCCCTGGTTGATGGCGGCGTCGGTCTGGATGAAATCCTCGTAACCCGCCACCTCGGCGAGAATGCCCACCCGGCGGCCGGTGGCGGAGACGATGCCCATCGTGACAGTCTGGCCGACTTTGAGCGGGTTGCCGATGGCGAAGACCACGTCCCCGACGCGGAGCTTGCCGCTGTCCGCCAGAGTGGCCGCCGGCAGGTTCTCGGCCTCGATCTTGATCACAGCCACGTCGGTCTTGGGATCGGTGCCGATGACCTTGGCGGTGTATTCGCGGTCGTCATTGAGGAGCACCTGCAACTCGTCCGCCTCCTCCACCACGTGGTTGTTGGTGATGATGAAGCCGTCGGTGGAAATGATCACGCCGGAGCCGAGCCCGCTCAGTTTCTGCTCGCCGCCCCGGACCCCATACTGGCGGAGAAAATCCGGCACCTGCTGGCGGACGATCTTGCTGGAGTAGACCGAAACCACCGCAGGGCGGATTTTTTCCAGCACATCGGCATAGCTGGTGACGACCGGGGATTTGCTGTCGCCGACCGGCGAGGCGTCGACCTTAAGCACCGGCTTGCTGATTGGGGTGGCGTTTTTGGCCGCCGCTTTGTCCGCCGCAAAAAGGCCGGCGGCCAGGCCGACAATGGTGGTGAACAGGGCGAACGTCAGGGCGACCGACTTGGATTTCATGGGGGAAATGGTGCGCACACTGACCGTGATCGCAAGCGGCGGTTCCACCCGGCCTAAAAACCCTTGATCTTAAACAGGCTCGTGACGCTTTCGTTGGTGTTGATCCGGAGAATGGCCTCGCCCAGCAGCGGGGCGATGCTGAGCACGGTGATGGGCAGACCGCGCGTGTCGATGGGCACGGAATTGGTGGTGATCAACTCGTCGATCAAGCCGCCCTGCAGGCGTTCGTAGGCGATCTCGCTCAGGACGCAGTGGCTGACGGCGGCCCGGATGCTCAGGGCGCCGTGGTCCTTCAGTATCTTGGCGGCGGCGGTGATGGTGCCGGCGGTCTCGGTGATGTCGTCCACCAGCAGGACGTCGCAGCCCTCCACCTCGCCGACGATGTTGATGGCCTCGACCTTGGTGGCGCTGGTGCGCTTCTTGGCCACGAGGCCGAGCGAGGCGCCGAGGATGTCGGCATAGGCCGCGGCCATCTTCATGCCGCCGACATCCGGCGAGAAGACGACGAGCTTGTTGCTGCGCTTGGTGGCGAGGTATTGGAAGAAGATGGGCGAGGCGAAGAGGTGGTCGACCGGGATGTCGAAAAAACCCTGGATCTGCTGGCTGTGGAGGTCCA
>JAYVZM010000127.1:0-5820 GCA_043783345.1 Verrucomicrobiota bacterium | reverse complement strand
TTTTATCGCGAAGTCGCCGCTGTCGGGCACCTGCCGCTCGGTGAGCGGGTTCGCGTGCTGCTCCGGGGTCACGACCTGCCGGAAGTCGCCGGTCGCCTTGAACTTGAACGGGCACCCGATCTGCCGCTCAATCCGCGGGAGACGCTGCAACTAATCCGTTCCCCGTTCCAACCGTGCGCGGAGTTCGGCGATGATCTCGTCGACGTCATGCGCGAGGTCGATGAGGTCGACCATGATCGGACCGAGATGCTGCGGCGTGATCAGCTTCTCCTCCTGGCAGGACTCGGTCGCGCGCAGGGCGTCGTCGAGATAGACTCGCGCCCGCTTCAGGCGGACGATGATGCCGGCGCAGAAATCCACGGGCGGCGGCCAGGTCTGCCCGTTGAGCGCGCCTGCCAGCTTGGCCGCGGCAATCATCGTGGCGTCCACCAGTTCGGCCGCCGGATGCTCGTTGCTGGCGCCGTCCGGCACCCATCCCTTCGCTTCGGCGGTGTCCTGCACCTGCCCGGAAAGCTCGAAGGCCCGTTCCGCCAGCGGGTGTTTGGTTTCCGACTCCGCCTCGATTTCCGGATCGGGATTCAGCAACGCTTCTTCGGCGGCCCGGTTCGCTTCTTCGATCCATTCGGCATTGCGCGCCAGTTGCCCGGGGGTTGGTTCGGGCTCACCCAGCTCGCGGTGCAGGCGCTCGATCTCCTCCTCCATTATTTTTCCGTAGTCGGCCTTCTCTCCTTCCCGCCTGAGCCGGGCTTGGATCCGGTCGGCCAGCAGGTCGCCCCGCGCTTGCATCTGTTCCGCCGCCTCCTCGGTCTGCGGTTTTTCGTTCCATTCGGGGTCCTCGTGCGCCTCGGCGTCCGCGGCCGCTCCGGCCAGCTGTTCCATGAAACCAGTCATCGCTTCGCCGTTGGCGCGGCGCTGTGACTCCTCTTCCTCCGGCGTCATTTCCCACGCGGGTTCGCCGACGATTTTCAATTCGTAGCTCGCCGACTCGATGACCACCCGGCCGTTGGTCTCGCTGAACCATTCCAGGTAGAGCGAATTGGCCCAGTGCCAGGGGAACGGCTTCTTCGCCGCGTTATACTCGCCGATCTGGTCCATCGGAATGTCGGGCACCTTCACCTTGCGCGAGGCCGTGATGTCGCCGGCCACGCCCGTCTGCCGCGCGGCGAATGATCCCAGGTCACCGGGCTGCGGCTCCGGGTTGGTGAACTCCAGCCGCCGGCCGGCGAGGTCGCGCCAGCCATTGCCCGTGAGGTCGAGTTCCACCGACTCCGCGCGGCCGGTGAACCACAGGCGGCCCGTCACGCGGCCGCGCACGCGGTTGTCGATCTCCCCGCGAATGACGGATTCCTCTATGCGCCAGGCCATGCGTGCAGTTTTTCCTCGCGGCATTCCGTGGCGAGCCTCGCTCATGTCAATCCGTTTCCCGTTCTCGACACTTTCCTCTTCTGTCATCAATAAAAACGCCATGCCGCCCAAGCGCACCTCCGCCATCCAGGAAGCCGCCTTTCCGCCCCTCCACGATTGGCGGACCACCGACGCCCACGAGCGCGCCCGCCGCCGCGCCCGTGCGCTTGAGGAGCAGCCCCGCGTCCGCCTGCTCGAGCCCGGACCCACGGTCTTCGGCCGGTATGCCGTCACCTCGCGCCGCGGCCACGATTACACCGTAGAGCTGCGCGCCCTCGGCCAGCCGCCCACTGTCGCCTGCGACTGCGTCGATTTTCGGATCAACGGCCTCGGCACCTGCAAACACGCCGAAGCCGTCCTGCTTTACGCCGAGCGTTGCCGCCAAGGAGCGTGGCGGCGCGCCCGGCTCGGCGCCGCCACGCCCTTTGTCACTCTCGTCCCCTCCGCCGACGGCGCCACGCTGCATGCCGAGGGTTCGCCCCGCCTACTTCCGCCCGCGTTACGCGACTCGTTCGACGCCTCCGGCCGGCTGACCGGCGCCACGCCGGAGGAACTGGCCGGACGTCTCGCGCGTCACCCGTCCACGCGCGTGCGCCTCGGCCTCGAAGCCGCCCCGTGGCTCGAAGCCCGCCGCCAGGCCGCCGAGCGCACCGCCCTGCGCCGCGATTACGAGACGCGCGTCCAATCCGGCGAATGGCCGGCCCATGAGACTCTTGTGCCGCTTTTCCCCTACCAGCGCGAAGGCATGCTCCATCTCGCCTTCACCGAACGCGCGCTCCTCGCCGACGAGATGGGTCTCGGCAAAACCATCCAGGCCATCGCCGCCTGCGCCCTCCTGCACCGCCTGGGCTGCGCCCGCCGCGTGCTCGTCGTCACTCCGGCTTCGCTCAAAACCGAGTGGGAGGAACAGATCCGTCGCTTCACCGCGCTCTCGCACCGGATCGTCTACGGCGGGCGGCTCGCCCGCCTCGCCCACTACGCCGACGCGGCCGCGCCGTTCTTCACCCTCGTCAACTACGAGCAGGTCGTCCCCGACACCCTCGAGATCAACGCCCGCCTCCAGCCCGACATCGTCGTGCTCGACGAGGCCCAGCGCATCAAAAACTGGACCACCAAGACCGCCCAGGCCGTCAAGCGCCTGCGCAGCCGCTACGCCTTCGTGCTCACCGGCACGCCGCTCGAAAACCGCATCGACGAACTTTACTCGCTGTTCGATTTTCTCGACCCGCGCGTCTTCGGCCCGCTCTTCCGCTTCAACCGCGAGTTCTACACCTTCGACGAGCGCGGCCGCCCCGCCGGCTACCAGAACCTCGCCCGCCTCCACGCGCGCCTCCAGCCGCTTATGCTCCGCCGCCGCAAGGCCGACGTCGAGACCGAGCTCCATGCGCGCACCGACCACGTCCGCCTCGTCCCGCTCTCCGACTCCCAGCGCGAGACCTACGAGGGCCACGAGCGGATTGTCGCCGAACTGGGTGCCAAGGCCAAACGCCGCCCCCTCCTCCCGGTCGAGCAGGACAAACTCATGCGCGAACTCGCGATGCTCCGTATGATCTGCGACACCAACTTCATCCTCGGCGACGAGGACCGCGCCTGCCCCAAGCTCGACGAACTCAAACCGATTCTCTCCGAAATCCGCGAGAACCCCGCAGTGAAGGTCATCGTTTTTTCCGAGTGGGAACGCATGCTTCTCCTCGTGCGCGAGCTCTGCGGCAAGCTCCGCCTCGGCTGCGCCTGGCACACCGGCACCGTCCCGCAGCAGAAGCGCCGCGGCGAGATCAACCGCTTCAAGACCGACCCCGCCTGCCGCATCTTCCTCAGCACCGACTCCGGCGGGGTCGGCCTCAATCTCCAGCACGCCTCCGTCGTCATCAACTGCGACCTGCCGTGGAACCCCGCCAAACTCGAGCAACGCATCGCCCGCGCCTGGCGCAAACACCAGACCCGCGCGGTCACGGTCATCAATCTCGTCTCCGCCGACACCATCGAACACCGCATGCTCGCCACGCTCGCCGACAAGCGCGGCCTCGCCGACGGCGTGCTCGACCGCATCGGCGATTTCTCCGCGATCAAGCTCCGCAGCGGCCGCACCGCGCTCCTGGCCCGCCTCGAACAAGTGATGCTCACCGGCGTCACGCCGGCGCCGTCCCCGAAACCCACGCCGCCGGCCGATCCCGCCGCGGAGTTTGCCCGCGCCGCCGCCGCCATGGCCGGCGACCGGCTGGTGGGTTGCGAGGAGCGTTATCCCGCCACACCCGACGGCGCACCCGTGCTCGTCGCCCTCGTGGATCGCGACGCCGAACTCTGGCGCCCGCGGCTCGAAGCCGCCCACGTCGAAACCTGGAAACACGCCCCGGTCGACGCGCCCCGCCTGCTCGTGCTCGACCGCGCCACCCAGACCGCCCTCGACGCCATGGCCGCAGCCGGCCTCGTCACCGTCACCACCGCCGCCATCCGCGCGCTCCATCCGGTCCCGGTCGCCGACCCCTCCCTTCCGTTTTCGCCCGAGGAACAGCATCGCATCGCCGCCCGGCGGGAGCACGCGGCCCGCCGGCTCAAGGCCGCCCGGGCCCTCTTCAGCGCCGACTTGGTGGAGGAAGCCGCCGCGCCCGCGCGCGAAGCCTTGTTCGCTCTCGTCTCCGCCCGGGCCCTCCACCGCCGCTGGGCCGAGCCGGCCGACGTCGCCGCCTGTGCGCGACCGCCCTGGTCCGCGCTCCGGCCGGTTGCCGCCGGTTTTGCCGCTGCCGCGACCGCCCTCGACGCCCCCATGCTCGCCGCGCTGGAAACCGCTTTGGCCGGCCCGGCTTGAAGTAAAAGTTGCCCGCGACAACCGGCTGCCAAGGTCCTGCCGGCGCTCGTCGCCGGGCCGTGGCTTGTCGGCCCGCGGCAGCCCGACAAGCGTTTTGCGCTTTCCGCCCACCGATAGCTGCGCAACCGTTCCCCGCGTGACCCGCTACGAAGCCTACATCGAAAAGCATTGGGAGGACCAGGGGCTCGCCCACCTGCTCGTCGCCCGCATCCGGGAGGACGGGGCGGCGGACTATGCCGTGTTCCTCGTCGATCTGTTCTGCCTGGGGTGAAGGAGGCGTTTTTCGTAGCGGGCGTGACGGAGGCGGACGTGCGCGAATTTGTCGACCAGCGGCTGCCGGAGGATATGCGCGAGCGCTTCCACCCCGCCTGCGCCAAAAAGATGATCGAAGGTGCGTTCGCCTACGCGGATTCGCTGGGCTTCACCCCGCACCGGGACTTTCGCAAGGCCCGCAAAGTCCTGTCCGGAATCGACGCCTCGGTTTGTCCCCGGGAATTTGCCTACGGCCGCGACGGCCGGCCCTGCTACATCCGCGGCGGCGACGATTCGGGCGAGCGGGTCGATCGCATCTGCGCCGTCCTGGAGGCGCGTTGCGGCGCTGCCGGATTCGACTACGAGGATCCGGGGGCAGACGAGGAGGAGGAAGACCTCGCCCTGCGGGACGATCTGATGGATTGGCTGGAGGCCGAGCCGGCGGAGGTTCCTGGTTTTTATGAGGTGAGCGGCCTGGTGACCGCCATGCAACTCTGTCCGGAGGTCTTGATGCCGACCAAACTGCTGGAGGTGCTTTGGGGGCCGGAGGGCCGAAAGTGGGAGAACCAGGAGGAAGTCCGGGAATTCATGACGCTGCTGATGAACTATTGGAATGACGTGGCCGGGTTGATTGCCGGCACCGTGGATCCCGCCGCGCCGACGGAAGAAACCTGCGTCGATATCCGGGAGGACGACTTTGCTGATGATAATGGGATCGGGCTGATCATCGCGATGCGTGCCTGGGCGGCTGGCTTCACCCGCGCCACGGAAATCTGGCCCCTGGCTTGGGGCGAGGCGCTGCGCCGGCCCGATCTCGCGCCGCACTGGGAGTTATTGCGGTGCTTCGCCAAAGACGAGCAGCCGGGGAATGTGGCGCGCTTGGAACAGATGGCAACCGAGACGCCACCGCGCAATCTCGGCCGCTCCGTCGCGGCAATCGCCCGCGGCCTGCGACCGAACTTCCAGCTGCCGATCAGCTAGAGGTGGCTCTCCGGACTTTGGCTTTTGCCTTAGCGGCGCTCCATGAACGCAGTTCATCCCGGCGGGGCACAGACCGCTGCCGCCCCGGGCTATCGTCACCTTGCTTTGTTGAATAGTCTTTGCTCAAAGGCAAAGGCCTCAGCCCGCGGCGGCGCGGTAGAGCAGGAACACAATGAGCTGTGCGGTGAACACCCGCAGCAGCATGACCAGCGGATAGACCGTCGCGTAGGCCACGGCGGGGGCATCGCTGCCGGTGGTCTGTTGGGCGAAGGCCAGCGCGGGCGGATCCGTCATGCTGCCGGCCAGCAGGCCGCAGAGTTCGGAATAGTTGAGCTTTTTCCAGGCGCGGGCCAGCAGGCCGACGACGAGCAGCGGCA
>JAYVZM010000126.1:0-5825 GCA_043783345.1 Verrucomicrobiota bacterium | reverse complement strand
CTCCCTCCCGCTCCGCGCCGACGAATCCTGCGAGCCGGCCCCCCTCGCCGCTCACGCGCTACTGCTGGATGTGGCCAACACCGGCGACAAGCTCGTCGCCGTCGGCGACCACGGCAATGTCGTCCTCTCCCAGGACAACGGCCTGACTTGGACCCAAAGCCCCACCCCGACGCGCGCTCTGTTGACGGGCGTCAGCTTCCCCGATCCGCAACACGGCTGGGTGGTCGGCCACGACGGCGTCATCCTCCACACCGACGACGGCGGGCTGACGTGGCAGCGGCAGGACGATGGCAAGGGTCGCGAGAATGTCTTTCTCGACGTGCTGTTCCTGGATCCCCTGCGGGGATTCGTCGTGGGAGCCTACGGCAGGTTTCTCACCACGTCCGATGGTGGCAAAACCTGGCTGCCCGGCCAGCCCTGCGCGGAAGAGGTGCACTTCAACCGCATCAGTGCCGGTGTCGACGGCTACCTGTATCTCTCGGGCGAAAGCGGCACGACCCTGGTTTCCTCCGATGGCGGGAAAACCTGGATCAAGGCCGAGATGCCCTACGATGGTTCGTTGTTCGGCATCCTGCCGCTGCACAACGGTCGCATCATCACTTACGGGCTGCGCGGGCACATCCTGCGCTCGGATGACCACGGGGCCAACTGGGTGCCGCTGCACAGTGACGTCCTGGTTCTCATCATGGGCGGCACCCGTCTGCGGAACGGCGTCACCCTTCTCGGGGGCCAGGGCGGCAATTTTTTCGTCAGCCGGGACGCCGGCTACAGTTTCTCGCACTGGAAGCCGGCCGGGTTCGGCACCAGCGTCGCCGATCTCCTCGAGGCTGACGACGGGGCCATCGTCACCGTTGGCGAGGCCGGCGCCGTGCGGATCCGACTGCCATGAATTTCTTCTTTGTCGGAGCCTGCTTGCAGGCGATAACCGGTGCGAATCGCCTGCAAGCAGGCTCCTACATCGGCTAGCAACGATCCGCCATGCTCAAACGCGTCGAAGAACTGATTTTCAAGCACCGGCATCTGACCGTGGCGCTCTTCGCGCTCACGACGGTCGTGCTCGGCTGGTTCGCCGCCAAAACCCATGTGGACGCCAGCTTCAACAAGCAGCTCCCCAGCGATCACGAATACATCCAGAATTTCAAGAAATACCAGGAACAGTTCGGCGGCGCCAACCGCGTCGTCATCGCGCTGGTCGCGAAGCAGGGCGACATCTTCACCGAAGAATTTTTCAAGACCCTCAAGGCGGTCACGGACGAAACCTTCTACCTGCCCGGCGTCGACCGCGCCCAGGTCACTTCCATCTTCACGCCCAACGTCCGCTACATCGAGGTGGTGGAGGACGGCCTGCAAGGCGGCAATGTAATCCCCGCCGACTTCGTGCCCAGCGCCGCGGGCCTGGAGCGCGTGCGGCAGAACATCCTAAAGTCGGGCCGCGTCGGCATGCTGGTGTCCAACGACTACACCGGGGCCGCCATCATCGTGTCGCTGCTTGAGGTCGATCCGCAAACCGGCCGGAAGCTGGTTTATGCCGAGGTGGCCGACGCGCTCGAGACCAGGATCCGGCAGAAATATCAGACGGCCCAGATCGGCATCCATATCATCGGATTCGCCAAGGTCATTGGCGACATCACCGATGGCGCCCGGGGCGTCCTGCTGTTCTTCGGCATCGCTATCGTCATCTCCGCCTTCCTGCTCTACTATTTCTCCCAGTCGCTCGTCCTCACCCTTCTGCCCCTGGTGACCTCGGCCTCCGCCGTGGTCTGGCAACTGGGCCTGCTCTACCTTTTCGGCTTCGGCATCGATCCGCTCTCGATCCTGGTGCCGTTCCTGGTGTTCGCCATCGCCCTGAGCCACGCGACGCAGATGCTGCGTTCCTTCCGCTACGAATTCTACGTGGGGCGCGACGAGCAGCTCGCCGCCCGGGCTTCCTTCAGCAATCTCTTCATCCCCGGCACCGTCGCCATCCTGACCGATACCGTCGGCTTCCTGACCATCTACCTGGTCAAGGTGCCCATCATCCAGGAGCTGGCTATCACCGCCAGCCTGGGCGTCACCCTGATCATCCTCACCGACCGTTTCCTCTTGCCCGTGCTGCTCAGTTACACGCACATGGCCCCGAGCTTCCGGAAGCGCGTCAACATCCGCCGCTTTGGCCTGCAGCCGTTCTGGCGCCGGCTGGTCAACTTCACCACGCGCCGCACCTCGCTCGTCATCATCGCGGTGACGGCCGGTTTCTGGGCCTTCGGCTTCCTCAAGGCGAAACAGGTCCGGATCGGCGACATGCATGCCGGCGTGCCGGAACTCCGCCAGTCCTCGCGCTACAACCAGGACACCGCCGCCATCACCTCCAAGTTCAGCATCGGCGTCGACGTGATCACCGTCATCGCCGAGACCGTGCCCAACGGCGTCATCGATCACGAGGTCATGGCGCTGGTTGACCGCTTCGGCTGGCGCATGCGCAACATCCCGGGCGTCAAGTCCACCATGGCCCTGACCGACGTAGCCAAGACCATCACCGCCGGCTGGAACGAAGGCAGCCTCAAGTGGCGCGTCATCCCACACAATCCGCAGATGCTCGCCCAGTCGGTGTCGCCGGTGGAGACTTCCAGCGGGCTCCTCAACAACGACGGCAGCGTGATCCCGGTCATGATCTACCTCACCGACCACAAGGCCGAGACGCTCAAGCGCGTGGTCGCCGCCGTGAAGGAATTTCGCGACACCCTTTCGACCGGCAAGGTGAAGTTCCAGCTCGCCACCGGCAACGCCGGCGTGATGGCCGCCACCAACGAGGTCGTCGAAGCCGCCCAGTTCCCCATGGTGACCTGGCTCTATGTCGCCATCATCGTGCTCTGCCTGATTTCCTTCCGCTCCTGGCGCGCCACCGTCTGCGTCGTGCTGCCCCTCATCGTCGTCTCCGACCTGGCCTATGCCCTCATGGTCTATCTCCAGATCGGATTGAAAACGTCCACCCTGCCCGTCGTCGCCCTGGGCGTCGGCATCGGCGTCGATTACGGCATCTACCTCTGTTCCGCGCTGCTGGAGCGGCTGGAAACCGGGGAGACGCTGGAGGACAGCCTGTGCTTCGCCTTCTCCACCATGGGCACCTCGGTGGTGTTCACCGGCATCGCCCTTTCCATTGGCGTCGGCACCTGGGCATTCTCCGCGCTCAAATTCCAGGCCGACATGGGCGTGCTGCTGGCCTTCATGTTTCTCTTCAACATGCTCGGGGCGATGCTGCTGATGCCGGCGCTCGCCAGCTGGTTGTTCCGCAGCAAAATGGCCGGCCGGTTGCAACCACCCGACAAGCCGACGGTGTGAAACGATCTTGGAGGCGGGACGCCCCCGTCCCGCGGGTTTCAACTCCCGTTGCCTACTTCCCCGCACCGCTGGCCGTGAAGGTGAACGCCAGGTCAAACGCCGCCTCCGCGTTTTGCTGATCGGTCACCCGCTGGTAGGTTTCTCCGCCCGGAGCGGTGACCACCTCCACGTGATACGTTTGAGCCGGGCTGAACCGCCATTGAGTGACTGCCGCGCACCGCCGCTTGGAACTCGGCATCGAACTTCGTGGGATTGGACACCGCCAGCAGGCTCGGCGCCACATCCGACACGCGACCATCTTTGTCCACAGTTACGCGCACGCCGACGACCATCATGCCGGCCTTGGCGGCGAGCGCCCTTGCCGGATAAACCGGTGTGGTCAACGGCATGATCGACAGCGCCTCCCGGTAATAGTCACCGGTCTTCACGGTCTGGGCGTTGCCCGGCGCCTTGCCGGCCACGGCATCCGCCCTTTCGCCAAACCGGAACGAACTCTGCCCCCTCTCCGGTGGCGGGGCATGCCGACATCCCATGGCCAACAGTGCCCAATAGATGCCGTATCTGGCCAACACAAGAGGTATGGTTGGCCTGGCCTTATTTCTTCGCTCCCTTCCAAGGTTTTACCGGGATCAGCGGGCGCTTTGCTTCGGTCGCCCCAAGCGTGCTCGTCTCTGGCAAGCTGGGCCGGTCTGACCAGATCGCCTCGTCAAATTCCTGGCAGGCTGCGTAGCGCGCCGGACCCAGTAACGCGACCGTTTTCTCCCGCAGCCCTTCGTCGATCCTTTCGATTTCGTCCCTGTCCCCGGTCGCCCGGATCAGGGCGATTTCGTATCTTTTGCGGAGCCACCACAAATCCAATGCGATCGTGGGGTTCGCACCGTCGAGTTGGCTGACCGCTTGGTTCACCTTCGCAAAGGAGGAACTCACCCGGCTGAGATATTCCGCAAAGCGCGGGTCGCCCAAAAGCTCGCGAATCCGCGTCCAGTGATCCAACAATGCCTGATTGCGCCAGGCATGCCGGGAGCGATTCGTGAGTGTATCCGGCGGCCCTTGCACTTCGTCGAACTCCCGCTGCCATTCGCAAAGTGTCCTGAATTCATCGATGCTTAACCCCAACCCCTTCACCAGCTGTGTGACCTGATCCGCCGGCCCTGAGTTCAAGAGGCGAAACTCGGTCAGTTCCCGGGGATCCATCACTTTCCGGAGGGCGCGTTGCCAGTCCCGCCCCACCTTCTCCAGCTTCTCCGGTCCATGCGATCCAGCGCGAATGCCCGTCTCGGCGTAAAGCCGCGCTGCCCTGAGCCGGACGATGAAGCCGCGGTCCACATCCAAAATCCGGTCGATCGTCTCCTTGGATAGCCACCCGTAATTCCGCTCAATAGTGATATCCCAGATGACGGCCAGCCGGGGTTCAATCAACTGCACTTCGTCCTCTGTGAACCCCTTGTCCCGCAGGAGCCGGAGATTGGCGGCGGCATCCTCCTCCACCCGGGCCAGACGCCACATAGCATTTTCCCGGTCAATCGACGCGATCTCCATCGGGGTCAGGAGCCGGTCACTGTCTGGAGCCCCGAAACCAAATACTGGCCAGAGCAACATGAGCCCCAGCAGTTCGTATCTCAATGACATCCTTTGACTGCGCATATGCTTCACTCCGCCCGCAGGGCGCTGACAGGATCAACCTTCGCCGCGCGCCGCGCCGGCAGCCAGCAGGCCAGGACGGCCGACATCAGCAAGACCGCGGCCACGGCCAGATACACCACCGGCTCGTGGGGAGTCGTCTCGAACAGCAGGCTCTGCATGAATCGGGTAAGTCCGAGCGCCGCTCCGGTGCCAATGACCACGCCGAGGGCGGCTGCGCCCATCCCGCGGGTCAATACCAAGCGGCGCAGATTCGTCGGGGTCGCCCCGAGAGCCAGCCGCACGCCAAATTCCCTCATCCGGCTGTCCACCGTGTAGGCGATGACGGAAAACAGGCCGACGGCCGCCAGGCCCAGGGCGATGACCGTCAGACCCTTCAACATACGGTAGGCAAACCGCTCGGACCACATCGAGTTCCCGATCGTTTCATTGATCGAATGGATGCTGGGGGCGATGAGCTTGGGATCGAACTCGTAGATCGCCCGTCTGACCACGCCCGCAAACTCCGGACCGGGATCCTGGTCGAGCCGGAGCAACACGGTGGAAATATTGGGCGGAGACACCCAAGAGGGAACATAGAACCGCATGCCCGGGGTGGACCGCACCGTTTCCTTGACGTTGCCGACCACCCCGACGACGGGAATCTCGGCTTTGCCCGAAACGAGCAAGCGGAAGGTTTTGCCGATCGGATCCTCCTCGCCAAATCGGGCCTTCGCAAACGCCTCATTGATTACGGCTTCATACACACCGCGTTTGCCGGAGAGCCAGCGACCCTTTTTCAAGACCAGGCCGGTCGTCTTCAGAAAGTCAGCAGCGACGAAGTTTCCCGCCAGTGGCCGGTAGGTGCCGTCAGCCATTAGCAGTTG
>JAYVZM010000125.1:0-5852 GCA_043783345.1 Verrucomicrobiota bacterium | reverse complement strand
GGTCATCATCAACTACGCGCGCATCCAGGACATCCACCTGCGCTCGAACCTCGTTGAGCGCTGGCTTGGCCTCGCGCGCGTGCTCGTCCAGACCGCCAGCGGCAGCGCCGGCGCCGAGATGACGCTGGAGGGTTTCAAGGAATACGAGGCCGTGCGCGATTTCCTCTACTCCAAGATGCGCGGCGTGAAAGATCCCGCCCACAAGGCCGCCGCGCCCGCCGCCTCCCCTGCAACGCCTGACACCGAACTCGCCGCCGCGTTGCGCGAGGTCGCCCGTGAGCTGCGCGAAACCCGCCTCGCCCTGCAGGCGCGGCCCACCGGCGCCCGGGACTCCAGCCATGTATGACCGCCTCCGCCTCTGGGTGCTGCACGTCATGCGTGTGCCGCACGACCCCGAGCCTCCGTTTGGTGCGCCGGGCTCCATCCGCGTCTTTCGCGCCGGCCGGAATTATTTCAAGCTGCGGCTGTTCGGCTGGGGCGTCGCCCAGTTGATCGTCCTCGCGGGCATCGTTTTTTGGGCGGCCGTCCTGTTCGACGTCGAGAACACCGCGCGGGCGCAAAGAGCGATGAGCCCCTCCGTCCCGGCCTTTACCAAGGAGTCCTTCAACGAGACCATCCGGTCGGTCACGGCCCCGCCGCCGGGTTCCGACAACAAAGCCCGGCGGAAAAGAGCCAGCGTCAATGGCTGGACCGGTTTCAAGCGCGGCCTGGCGGAGATTGCCATGCGCCTGCCCAACTGGGCCTTCCCCCTGATCTGGTTCATCAAGTTGTCCGGTTTCGCCATCTTCCTCGGCCAGATCCCGATCACCTACATGATGCGCCGGCTCGATTATGAGCTGCGCTGGTATATCGTCACCGACCGCAGCCTGCGCATCCGCACCGGCCTGGTCCGCCTCCAGGAATCAACGATGAGCTTCGCCAACCTGCAGCAGGTCGAGGTCAAGCAGGGCCCGCTCCAGCGCCTGCTCGGCATGGCCGACGTCCATGTGCAATCCGCCGGCGGCGGCGACCACGATCCCCAGCACGGCCAGGCCGGCGATTCGCTGCACACCGGCATTTTTCACTGCGTCGACAACGCCACCGAAATCCGCGACCTCATCCTCGATCGTCTCCGCTACTTCCGCCAGGCCGGCCTCGGCGATCCCGACGACCACCATGACCAAGCGATGGTGAACGTGACGCCCCCGCCACCCGAAGCCTTGCCTTCTCCCGCTGACACCCTCGCCGCGGCCCACGAGCTCCTCGCCGAGGCCCGGGCGTTGCGGTCGGTCTTGTCGTGAGCTGGCTTCAGCCCGGCGGTCGATGTCCGCCCGCTGTATGCCGCTCTTTTCCTTTGAGTCCGCGCGGAAAGCGCCTATCTGTTTCCTCCGTGTTGTGAGCCTGGACTTCCCACGGGTTCGTTTTTTGGAATTACCCACGCTTAGTTTTCCTCAATCATGAGCCACCCCACCGCCGGCACTCCGCACCCTGCCTCGTCTACTTCGGTTGCCCGCGCCAAGCCCAGATACCCCGGCTTCCGCGTCACGTGCAACGGCAACCAGCTCGTCACCCAATACGTCGAGACCCGCATCACCGAGGGCGGCGTGTTCTATCCCATCACGCCATCCACCGAGGGCGGCGAAATCTACCAGCAGTCCTACGCCCAGGGTGAACTCAACGTCTGGGGCCAGCAGAAGGTCGCCGCCGAGACCGAGGGCGAACACGCGGCGCAGGGCGGCGCCACGGCCTACGCCGTGCAGGGCCGCCGCACCGTCAACTTCACCTCCGGCCAGGGCATCGTCTACGCGATGGAGCAATACTACCACGCCCCCGGCAAACTCTCCACCATGGTCCTCGAGGTCGGCGCGCGCGCCCTCACCAAGCACGCCCTCAACGTCCATTGCGGCCACGACGACTTCTACGCCGCCCTCGACACCGGCTGGACCATGCTGATGGCGAAGGACGCCCAGCAGGCCGCCGACCAGGCCATCATCCTTCGCAAGGCCAACGAACTCTCGCTCAACCCGGGCATGAACATCCAGGACGGCATGCTCACCACCCACTCGGAGCGCATGTATCTCGCGCCCGAGGCGGAGATGCTCCGCGAATACCTCGGCGCGCCCGATGACCAGATCGACTGCCCCACGCCCGCCCAACGGGAAATCTTCGGGCCAAAGCGCCGCCGCGTGCCGCAGATGATGGACCTGAAAAACCCGATCCTCCTCGGGCCGGTGCAGAACCAGGAGCACCACATGAACGGCGTCGTCGCGCGCCGGAACAATTTCAACGAGCCCATCCTCGGCTTCCTTGGGCAGTGCTACGCCGAATTCGGCCGGCTCACCGGCCGCCACTACGGCTTCATCTCCGAATACCAGACCGCGGATGCCGACACCGTCTTCGTCTCCCTCGGCTGCGCCGCCGAAAACATCGAGGCCGCCTGCGACTACCTCCGCGAACAGCGCAACGCCAAGATCGGCTCCATCCATGTCAACGTCATCCGCCCCTTCCCCGAGGCCGCGGTCATCAACGCCCTCCGCGGCAAGAAGAACGTCATCATCCTCGAGCGCACCGACGAAGGCCTCGCCGGCGACAATCCCCTCGCCCGCGACATCCGCGTCGCCTTCGGCAAGGCCCACGAGGCCGCGAAATTCGGCGGCGTCCTCCCCGCGCTCACGCCCGCCGAGACCCCACGCCTCTTCCGCGGCGCCTACGGCATCGGCTCGCGCGACTTCCGCCCCGAGCACACGCTCGGCGCCTACGAATTCGCCACCGGCAGCGCGCGCCGCCAGGACGGCCGCACCGCCGCCGACGGCGAATCGTTCTTCGTGCTCGGCGTCAACCATCCCTATGCCGTCATCAGCAAGGATACGCCCTCGCTCCTCCCCGAGGGCGCCATCGCCGTGCGCTTCCACTCCATCGGCGGCTGGGGCATGATCACCACCGGCAAGAACCTCGGTTCCATCATCGGCGACTTCGGCAATTTCATCTCCGAGCAGAACCCCAGCTACGACGCCGACGGCTCGCTCGTGGAAAAGCTCTTTGTGATGGCCAACCCGAAATACGGCTCGGAGAAAAAAGGCGCGCCCACCAACTACTACCTCACCGTCGCGCCCTCGCAGATCAAGGTGAACTGCGAACTCAACCACGTCGACGTCGTCCTCTGCTGCGACCCCAAGGCCTTCACGCACACCAACCCGCTCGAGGGCCTGAAGCGCGGCGGCTCCCTCGTCTGGGAGTCCGGCGAGTCCCCCGAGGTCGCCTGGCAGCGCATCCCGGCGAAACACCGGCAGTTCGTCCAGGAAAACCACATCCGCGTCTTCATCCTCCCGGGCTTCGACATCGCGCGGAAGGCCACCAGCCAGACGGAGCTGCAGCTGCGCATGCAGGGCAATTCCTTTCTCGGCGCCTTCTTCCGCGTCTCGCCCTTCCTGAAAACCTTCGGGATTTCCGAGGAGCAGTTCCACAAGGTCGTCCGCAAGCAATACGAGAAGAAATTCGCCCGCTTCGGCGACGCCGTCGTCGAGTCCAACATGACCGTGATGACCGAGGGCTTCTCGCGGGTGACGGAAATCAAGATCGGCCGCGGCGACGATCCCGACCGTTCCTCGATGCGCAACCCGCTGCTGGCGCCCATCGGCGAGCACCACTTCCCCCCGACCGCCGGCTGCGGCCCGTCCGGTTGCGGCAGCGTCCCCATGCCCGCCGCGCAGGCGGCGCGCGCGCCGTTCCAGACCCTCGCCAAATTCGACTCCGAATTCCGCGCCGGACTCGGCTATCACCAGCCCGCGGGCGCGCTCGCCTCCGTCGGCGTCATGGGCGCCGGCACGGGCGCGACACAGTCCAAATACGTCGCGCGCCGCGAGACGCCCGTCTACATCGCCGAAAACTGCACCCAATGCATGGAGTGCATCACGGCCTGCCCCGACACCGCGCTCCCCAACATGGCCCAGGAGGTCGGCACCGTCCTGAAGACCGCCGTCAACAATTACGTCACCGACATCGCCGATCGCCGCGCCTTCGGGGCCGAGATCGTCGCCCTCGAGCAGCGCGCTCGCGCCCGCATGAGCGAGTCCGTGAAAGCCAAGACGGACGTGCCGTTCAAGGACATCATCCGCGAAGAAGTCGCCGCGCTGACCACCGTCTCGCCCAAGGCGAAGGCCGAGTTTACCGGCATCATCGCCAAGCTCCCCCTCGCCTACAGCAATGTCCCCGCCATTTTCCGCTCGCTCGAGGCCAAGACCGCCGGCGCCGGCGGCCTGTTCTCGATCTTCGTCTCCGACCTCTGCAAGGGTTGCGGCGAGTGCGTGCAGGTCTGCGGCGATCACGACGCCCTGCGCATGACGCGCGAGACCGAGGAGCTCAACGCCGAGCTCACCACCGCGCAAGTCTTCTCCCGCCTGCTCCCCGACACCCCGCAGAAATTCCTCGGCCTCTACAACGACAGCGACGCCGCGAGCTCCCGCGAGGCCGCGCTCCGCAACCACCTCATGGTGCGCCGCAACTACGAGGCGCTCGTCTCCGGCGACGGCGCCTGCGCCGGCTGCGGCGAGAAGAGCATCCTCCGCGCCGCCGCCTCGGTGACCGAGGCCTATATGCGGCCGCTCTATCACGCGAAGGCCGACCGGCTCCGCGCCAAGGCCGCGCGTCTCGCCGCGGAAGGCCCCGGGAAACTCGCCGCGCTCAAGTCCCGCAGCGAGCCCGAATATCAGCTTTTGCGCAAAACCTACGCCCACGTCATCGTCGGCCTCGGCGGCGAGAATGACGACGACACGGCGAAGCGCATCGCCGATTACGAGGCAACGCACGGCCCCATCACCGACCAGCAGCTCCTCAACGGCCTGGCCGCCGTGCTCGAACAGGACGCGTTCAACCACAAGGAACTGCAGTCCGTCGACGGACGCCGCGCGAACGGCATGTCCGTGATGATGATGGGCGCGAGCACCGGTTGTAACACCGTCTACGGCTCCACGCCGCCGGCGAATCCGCACCCCTACCCGTGGATGAATTCGCTCTTCCAGGACGGCGCGACGATTTCGTGGCTCATGGCCGAGTCCGTCATCGTCAATCACGCCCGCCGCTCCGTCGCGCCGGAGCGCCTGGTCGACGCGCTGCTCGACCGCGCGGAGAAAATCGCCACCGAGGCCGACTATTTCACGCTGACCCACCTCGACGACGCGCTCATGACCGCGCAGGAAATCCGCGAGCTGCCGAAGGTCTGGGTCATCGGCGGGGACGGCGCCCTCGGCGACATCGGCTTCCAGAACGTCTCCAAGGTCATCCTGCAAAACCGCCCCAACGTGAAGATGCTCATGCTCGACACGCAGGTCTACTCCAACACCGGCGGCCAGAACTCCGACTCCTCGACGATGCTCGGCGGCTACGACATGAACCAATTCGGCGTCGCCTCGCAGGGCAAGCTGATCGAAAAGAAGAACGTCGCCGAGGCGTTCACCAGCGGCCATGGCTCGCCGTTCGTCGCGCAGGTCTCGATGGCCAACGCCGCCAAACTCTACAAGGCGCTGCTCGACGGCCTCGAGTATCGCGGCACCGCCTTCTTCCAGGCCTACACCACCTGCCAGCCCGAGCACGGCGTCGGCGACAACATGAGCGCCGACCAGGCCAAGATGGTGCGCGACGCGCGCGGCATGCCGGAATTCGTCTTCAACCCCCGCCGCGGCGAGACCTCGCAGGAGGCCTTCGACCTCAAGGGCAACCCCAGCATGGACCGCGACTGGTGGCGCACCAAATACGCCAGCACCGGCGAGGAATACAACTTCGGCGTCGCCCACTGGGCCGTCACCGAGGGCCGCTTCCGCAAGCATGTGAAGTCCATCAAGGCGGAGGACGCCGCCAAGCTCACGCTGCTCGACGAC
>JAYVZM010000124.1:0-34659 GCA_043783345.1 Verrucomicrobiota bacterium | reverse complement strand
CGCCGGTGGCCGCGGGGCCCGCGCCCGACGGAGCCGCGCTCTTCACCAAAACCTGTGCCACCTGCCACATGGCCGATGGTGGCGGCGTGCCCTACCTGCAACCGTCCATCAAGGGCAGTGCCTGGATATCCAATCCCGACCCGCAACTGCTGCTCTCGCTCATCCTGCGCGGCTCGGCCATCCTGGGCGAAGGCGCGAAGGCCTACGAAAACGACATGGCCCCGCAGGACGCCTTGAGCGACGCCGAGATCGCCGCCGTCGCCACGTATGTGCGCCAGCGATTCGCCGCCGCGCCGATCACCCGGCCCGTGACGCCTGCGGAGGTCGCGATCGCCCGCGCCCGGCCGGGTCTGCCCCAGTGAAAATTGCAGGGCTGTTCGCCTGCTGCACCCTCTCCGCCTCGGCGCAGATCACGCTCCCCGACATGGTGGTCAGCGCCACCCGCACGCCGCAGCCGCCCGGCCAGGTGCCTTTCTCGCTGGTCGTGCTGTCCGGCGACGCCCTCCGCCACTCCCCGACCGCCACGCTTGACGGCGCGCTCCGCGCGGTGCCGGCCTTCAGCCTCTTTCGCCGCAGCGACAGTCTCACCGCCAATCCCACCGCGCAGGGCGTGTCGCTGCGCGGCCTCGGCCCCAGCGGGGCCAGCCGTTCGCTCGTGCTGCTCGACGGCGTGCCGCTCAACGACCCCTTCGGCGGCTGGGTGGCGTGGAGCAAGGTGCCGCGCGAAACGCTCACCGCGGTGGAGCTGGTCCGCGGCGGCGGCGCCACCGCCTGGGGCAACGCCGCGCTCGGCGGCGTCGTGCAGCTGCTCACCGTCCCGGCCCCTGGTAACCTAATAGGTTGCCAGGTCCGGAGTCTCTCCGGACGGCTGAACGTCACCTGGGGTGATTTCTCGACGCGCAGCGCCGAGTTTTTCCTCACGCAAACCGTCGGCCGCGGCACGCTGCAATTGAGCGGCCGGGATTTTTTCACCGACGGGTTCGGCCTCGTCGCGCCCGAGGACCGCGGCCCGGTGGATGTCGTCGCGGGGAGCCGGCATCGCTGGCTCGCCGCGCGCTGGACCCAGCCCGCGGGGCGGGCCGGAAGGCTCACTTTCACCGGCCGGACTTTTGCGGAAACCCGCGGCAACGGCACCGCCTACCAGCGCAATTCCTCCCGCGAAAATTTCGGGACCGTGACCCTCGAGATGACCGCGGGCCCGACCTTCGCGTGGACGGCCACCGCCTACGCGCAGGACCAGACGTTCGCCAGCACCTTCAGCAGCGTGAATGCCACCCGCACCGCCGAGACGCCCGCGAGCAACCAGTTCGCCGTGCCCGCCACGGCCCTCGGCGCCGCATGGACGGGCATCCTGACGCACGCCGGGGACGCCCGCACGAGCTTCGGCGCCGATTTCCGCCGGGTGCGCGGCGAGACCCGGGAATATTTCACCTTCGCCGGCGGCGACTTCACTCGCCAGCGCCTCGCCGGCGGCACGCAGGGTTTCGCCGGGCTGTTTGCCCTGCACGAGCGACCGCTCACTTCCGATTTGCGGATGACGCTCGGCGCCCGGCTCGATCACTGGAGCGAAAGCGACGGCCACCGCCGCGAGAACGACCGCGCCACCGGCACCGTGCTGCGGGACGACCATTACGCCGGACTCGACGGCATCGAGTTCAGCCCGAGCGCCGGACTGATGTGGCAGGCGACCACGAAATGGCGGTGGCGCGCCGCGGCCCAGCGGGCCTTCCGCCGGCCGACGCTTAACGAACTCTACCGGCCGTTCCGCGTGGGAAACGTCATCACCGAGGCCAACGCCGGCTTGCGCACCGAACGGGTGACCAGCGCCGAACTCGGCGCCGACTACACTGCGGGCCGCCTCACGCTGGGCGCCGCGCTGTTTTGGAACGACCTCCGCGACGCCGTGGGCAATGTCACCCTCGCGCGCGGGCCCGGCACATTTCCCATCGTCGGCTTCGTCCCGGCGGGCGGCCTCGGCCGGCAGCGGCTGAACCTCGCTCGCACGCGCGTGCAAGGCGTCGAGTTCTTCGCTCGCTGGCAGCCAGCGACCACCCTGGCGCTGACCGCCGGCTATCTCTACAGCGACGCCACCGTGCGCGAGGCCGGCGTCGCTCCTGCGTTGGCGGGCAAGCGTCTCGCGCAGGTGCCGCGTCAGGCGGCATCCTTCGGCGCCACCTGGCAGCCGGCAAAGCAACTCCGCTTCACCCCGCGGGTCCGCCTGCTCGGCCGGCAGTTTGAGGACGACGAAAATCTCCTCCGCCTCGGGACTGCCCTCGTGGTCGATCTCGGCGCGAGTTACCGCGTCACGTCGAACGCCGAGTTTTATCTGACGGCGGAAAATCTCACCGACGAGCGGATCGAGACCGGCCGCAGCGCCGACGGCGTGGTCAACACGGGCACGCCCCGCCTCTGGCTCGGCGGATTCCGGACGGCCTGGTGACCCGCCCGCCGCTTGCGCACCGGTCAAAATAATGCACTACTGTTTTTCCCCACGCTTATGAAACTATCCCTTGCTGTTTTGTCGCTTGTCGCTCCGACGCTGCTCACCGCCGCGCCTGCTCCCATCACGTCAGCCACCGCCCCCTACGCCGCCGTCGGCTCCGTCGAGCGGCTCGATCCGGCGCTCGACGCCCTGCTCGCCCCGAACGCGGCCATGGAAAAACTGGCGGAAGGCTTCAACTGGTCGGAAGGCCCCGTCTGGGTCGCCGCCCAGTCCCATCTGCTATTCAGCGACGTGCCGGAAAACCGCGTTTATCGGTGGAAGGAGGGCGAAGGCGTTTCCGTGTTCCTCGAACCCAGCGGTTTCACCGGCTCGGTGTATCACGGCCGCGAGCGCGGCTCCAACGGCCTCACCCTCGACCGCCAGGGCCGGCTGGTTCTCTGCCAGCACGGCGACCGCCGGGTCGCGCGGCTCGCCGCGGATGGGAAAAATTTCGAGACCATCGTCGATCGCTTCGAAGGCCGGCGCTTCAGCAGCCCCAACGACCTGTGCTTCGACCGCGCCGGCAACCTGTTCTTCACCGATCCGCCCTATGGCCTACCCGCGGACACCAGGCAGGAGACCGCGTTCAACGGCGTCTACCGGCTCGGCCTCGATGGCAAACTCACCGTGATCGCGCGCGAGATGGACCGGCCGAACGGCGTCGCCCTCTCGCCCGACGAACGCACCCTCTACGTCGGCAGCACCCACGACCCCAAGCCGGTCATCATGGCGTATTCGCTCGACGCCGGCGGGGCGGTGACGGCCTTCCGCGTGTTTTTCGACGCCACCGACTTGATCGCGCGCACCAAGCGCCACGGCGGCTTCGACGGCCTCAAGGTCGACACGCGCGGCAATGTCTGGGCGACCGGCCCCGGCGGCGTGTTGGTCATCAGTCCGGAAGGCAGACATCTCGGCACGCTCCTGACCGGCCGCGCCACCGCCAACTGCGCCTTTGGCGGCGCCGATGGCAAAACGCTCTATGTCACGGCCGACGACCTGCTCCTGCGAATCAAAACCAAGGTGGCCGGTGACGGCCGATAAACCGGGCAGGTAGCTGCGCCGGTGACGGCGCGGCCAAACGCTCACGCGTTCGGCTACAACCCCCTTACCGCACCACGCCGCGGATGAATTCCTCGACCGCCTGCTCCGCCAGCTGGCCACCGGGCCCATCGGGGTTGTAGTCGAAGCCGTGCGTCGCCCACGGGAGCTGCAAGTGATAGTGCGGCACGCGCAGTTCCTGCAGGCGCGCCGCCAGCCGCTCGCTGTGGCGATACCAGGCGAGCGTATCGGGCACGCCGTGGATCAACAGGGTCGGCGGCGAGTCCGCGCGCGCCAGCAACTGCCCGCTGGCTGACTCGTAGAGCGCCTGCCGTTCCACGGTGTCGGGCGGCCCGCCGAAATATTGCCGGAACAGCCTGAGGGAGTTCAACGCGTCGTCCTCGCGCGATACCGACCACGCAAAGAGCATGTCGTGCGGCGCGTAGAGCGCGATGACGCCGCGGATCGCCGGATCGCGAGCCCCGTAACCGACCGCGGTGGCGAGCTGGCCGCCGGCCGACCGGCCGAGCAGCACCAGCCGCGTGGGATCGAGCTCGAGCCGTGGCGCGTTGGCCTTGAGCCAAGCGATGGCCGCGAGCACGTCGTCCCGCTGCGCGGGCCAGATCGATTCCGGCGCGAGCCGGTAGCTGATGGCCGCGACGACCCAGCCGTGGGCGACCAGCCGCCGATTCCACATCGCGAGCTGCGTGCGATCGCCACCGTCCCAGCCGCCGCCGTGGATGACAATCACGCAGGGCCGCGGTTTTTGCCGGGAATCCTTGGCGGAGGCCGAATCGTATAAATCGAGCTTCAACTCCCGCCCCTCGGGCCGCGCAAAAACCTCCGTCACCACCGCGGCTGCGGGGGTCGGACGGCCGCGATACAGCCGCCGGAAACTGAATTCAAAGCGCACGACGTCGCCCCCGAATGCCGCCTGCAGCTCCACCGGCAGTTTTTCCGCCAGGCCGCGAGCGCTGATCACCGGCCGCAGAAAGCCGGCGGCCGCCGCCGCGCACAGGCCCAGCGTGACGATCCGCCATGCGCCTGTCCCGCCGAGGCAGGCGGCGCCCGCGAGACCGAGCGGCAGCAGCACGAGCCAATGGCCGTATTCTCCGGCGACGATCGCCAGCTTCCATGCCCAGAGGTAGTCCGGCGCCTGGACGAAATTCAGGAGCGCAACCAAGGCCACGGCAACCGACAGCAGCAGAAAAATCCAACGCATATGGTTCAAACTACGTATGAGCTGGCCACAAAGAGGCACAAAAGGGCACAAGAAATTTCCGGCATTCTTTTCGTGGCTTTTCGTGACTTTTCGTGGCTAATCCATCCTCATGCGCCGGCTCGACCAACTTCTCGCCAATCTCGGCTATTGCTCCCGTCGCGAGGCGCGCGCGTGGATCCAGACTGGCCGCGTGACTGTGCGTGGCGCGGTCACGGACGACTTCGGCGCCAAGGCGGATCCCGCCGACGTGCGCGTGGACGGCGAGCCGCTCGACCACCCCGCGGGCCTGCTGCTCCTGCTGCACAAGCCGGTCGGGCTGGTGTGTTCGCACGACGAACGCGAAGGCCCGAATGTCTACGGCCTGCTGCCGCCCCGCTGGCGGCGGCGCAATCCCCCGGTCACGAGCATCGGCCGGCTCGACAAGGACACGAGCGGCCTGCTCCTGCTCACCGACCAGAGCGAACTGGTGCACCGCCTCACCTCGCCGAAGCACAAGGTGCCGAAAGTCTATCGCGCCACCCTCACCGCCGACCTGCCCGCCGGGGTCGCGGCGCTTTTTGCCAGCGGCACGCTGCGGTTGAAGGATGAGCCGGCCCCCTGCGCGCCGGCAGAGCTGAGGATCATCGCGCCCCGGGTGGCCGAACTGACCCTGACCGAGGGTCGCTATCACCAGGTGCGGCGGATGTTCGCCAGCCAGGGATGCGAGGTGCTCACGCTGCACCGGGCGCGTTTGGGGCCGCTCGACCTCGGTGCTCTGCCCTTGGGGCAATGGCGCGAACTGCCGCCGGATACCTTTGGTTGAACGAAACTGGAGCCGCAGCGCCCTAGCTCCTCGACAGGCTCGGAGCCCTGGGCTTGCCGACCGGGGTCGCCAGATAACCTCCGGCCGGTCGCCGCGTCGAATTGCGCCAGCGGTTTAGTCGTCCGACACCTTGAAATTGAAAGGTTGTTCCACCCGGGTGTTTACCTTCCGGCCATTCCGGATCCCAGGCTTGAATTTCCATTTCATCACGGCCTCGATGGCGGGTCGTTCAAAGCCGCGGTGCGTGCTGTTGATGACATAGGGCATGATCACGTCGCCCTTGGCAGTGACGATGAAGCCCAGCCGGACGTTCCCCTCGGGGGATTGCGACTTCAGTTCATAGGGAAACACCGGGGGCGTTTGCACGATGGGCTCGGGCTTGCGGTCCAGATCGGAGAGGTTGAACAGATCCTTGATCCCGCTCGTGTCCGGGCGGCCGCGCTGGATGTTCAGGGGGATGTTGATGACGCTGTTCGCCGCCGCATCGGATTTCGCCGGGACCGTGAGATCGAGCAGCTGGGTGAAACTGGCGTCGACCGGCACCATCACCGGAATGTCCGCCAGCATGGGCACCTGGACGCTGGGGGTGGACAGGGGCTCATCGTCCGACAGCTCCTTGGGCTTCTCCTCCTCGGGATCCTTGAGGTCGGGCATCATCAGCATCTGGCTGGAGGTATCCTCGACCACGACGTGCTTGCGGACGACCGGGCGCCCATTAAATCCTAGAATCCCAACGGCGTGCAAACCCACCGAGAGGATGATAGCAATCCAAGGAATCCGGGCCGGAGGAGGTATCCCATAATAGTGAAAACTGCTGCCCTTTGGCGCCAGCCGCGCGGCGCCCCTCCCCGCCGGAATCGGCTGGGAAGTGGAGTCGGGGAGGTTACTTGGGATAACTTCCAGTCCCGGCGTGTGACGGCGGGTATTCAGAAGCATACCTATATATAGGCACATTAGCCCCATCGCTCTAGCCATCCCTTGCTTTTAGCCATGCATGGGTTGCCGCCTAAAACTCTGCTTTTCGGGCTTTTCCCCGGCCGGCCGGTCGTGTCATGCCTTTACCTCCATGTCCCAGCCCCTTCTAACCGGCGCCCATAAAACCCGACTTCGCGGTCTTGGCCAGACCCTGCCCGACACCCTGCACGTCGGCCGCGAAGGCGCGTCGCCCAGCGTCACCACCCAGCTCGACCATGAGCTGACCCGGCGCGAACTGGTGAAAGTCCGGCTCACCGGCGGACAGGACCGTCTGGCGAGAGCCGCCCTGCACGAGGCGCTGGCCGCGGCGACGCACAGCGTCTGCGTGGGCGCGGTGGGCCACACGGCGATGTTCTGGCGCCCCGGGGCCGAAGGCTCCAAGCTGCTGCCTCCCGATGACCTTGGCTGAACTTGGCTGGAACGACTTTTTTGCCCCGGCCTTCGCCCCTTTTGCGGCGGAGGGCTGTGTGCCGGCGCGCGTCACCCTCCACCTCAAGGGCTACTATGAGGTCACGGGGGAATTCGGCGCGAAGCTCGGCGAATGCACCGGCCGCTTCCTCCACTCCGTCGGCACCGCCGCCGAACTGCCCGCGATCGGCGATTGGGCGGCCGTCACCCCGCAGCTGGACACCGCCAACCGGGCCAGCATCCACGGCCTGCTGCCCCGCCGCACCAAGTTCTCCCGCAAGGCCGCAGGCGAACAGGAAATCGAGCAGGTAGTCGCCGCCAACGTCGACACCGTGTTTCTCGTCAGCGCCCTCGACGCCAACTACAACCTGCACCGCATCGAACGCTACCTCGCCGCGGCCTGGGCCAGCGGGGCCGCGCCCGTCATTCTCCTCAACAAAGCCGATGTGTGCGAGGACGCCGCGACCCTGCAGAAGGAAGTCGAGGCCATTGCGCCCCAGGTGCCCGTGCTCATCCTCAGCGCCCTGACCCGCCGCGGGCTCAAGGCCCTCGCCCCGTGGTTGCAGCCGGGCCGGACCGTGGCCTTCCTCGGCTCCTCCGGCGTCGGCAAGTCCACTCTCATCAACCGCCTGGTAGGCGAAGCGCGGCAGGACACCCAGGAAGTGCGCGCGGCCGACGGGAAGGGCCTCCACACCACGACCCAGCGCGAGCTGCTCGTCGCCCCCGGCGGCGCGCTCATCATCGACACCCCCGGCATGCGCGAACTCTCGCCCTGGGACGCCGGCGCGGAAGTCGCGGCGGCCTTCGCCGACGTGGCGGCGATCGCCGCCGGCTGCAAATTCCGCGATTGCGCCCACACGGTCGAGCCCGGCTGCGCCGTGCAAGCCGCGCTCGCCGACGGCTCGCTCGACCCCGGCCGCTGGCAGAGTTACCTGCGCATGGGCCGCGCCACCGCCCACGAGGAGCGCCGCCACGACCGTCAGGCGCAGCAGGCCCACAAGACCAATTTCAAAAAACTCACGAAAAACCTCCGGATGCGCGTGCGCGAAAAGCACGGCGAGGAGTGAGCGCTGAGCGGGGATTTTGCCCGGTGGAGGCGGGGCTAGCAGCCCTGCGAGGCATAGGCATCGCGACCGTCAACCTGCGGGACTGCTGGGGCGTGTCTTCAAATTGGCTGTGGGCCAGCGAGCTTGCTCGCGCTTCATCCGCGCCCGCAAGCGGGCTGCCTACCGCGGCGTGATCGGGCAAAACCGGATTTTGAAGACACGCCCTAGTCCCATCTCCAATCAAACCGCGATCCGTCTCGCCCAACGTTGACCTCCCCCCTCCGCCCGGCATACTGCCGGCATGTTCACCATCCTGGGAGCAGACGGAAAGGAATACGGGCCGGTTCCGGCCGACAAAGTGCACGACTGGATCAAGGCCCGCCGCGCCAATCTTCAGACCAAGGCCCGTCGCGACGGCGAGGCGGAATGGAAGACGCTGGGTGACTTCGCCGAGTTCACCGCCCCACCGGCATCCGTCGCCCCGGCCGCCCCCCCGCCGCCGATCACCGTCGCCTCGATGATTGGCACGTCCGCCGTCACTGCTCCCGCCGCCGAGTTGGAACTCGCGGGCCGCGGCGCCCGGCTGCTGGCCCAGATCATCGACTTCCTCACCAGCTGCATCGCCATGCTGCCAGGTGGCGTGCTGCTGCTCATGGGTGGCGGAACGAGGAGCGGCGTGACTTCCCTGGTCGGCATGGGCCTGATGGGGCTGGGCGCGGTGGCCTTGCTCATCATCCAGATCTACCTGCTCACCACCAGCGGCCAGACCATCGGGAAAAAATTGATGAGCGTCCGGATCGTGGGCTATCTGGATGACACCAATCCCGGCTTCGTGAAGGCCTTTTTGCTCCGGGTTTTCGTCAATGGCCTCATCGGCGCCATTCCGTTCCTGGGCCTGGCCTACACCTTGGTGGACATCTGCTTCATTTTCCGGGGCGACCGCCGCTGCATTCACGATCTGATCGCCGGCACCAAAGTGGTCAAAGCCTGAGCGCGATGGTTGACCCCGTCCGGTTAGTGGGCAACGTTACGCCATGTATATCATCCTGGGGACCGATGGCAAAGAATACGGACCGGTCACGGTCGGCAACGTGATCGAGTGGATCCGGGATGGCCGCGCCAACCTGGAGACGAAGGCCAAGCTCGCCCGGGAGGATGTGTGGCGGACCCTCGGCGACTTTGCCGAGTTCGGCGGCCGCCCGCCCGTCGCACCGGTGACGCCGCCCCTCCTCGTCGACCGGGAACCGGCGCTGCCGCTGGTCATGATCGCGGCGGACAGCGCCAGCCGTTGGCTGCGGCTGCCCGCGGCCCTGATCGACGGTTTGCTTAAGACCCTGTGCTACCTGCCCATCACGGTCCCGCTGGTCCGGGTCATGGTCGCCCAAGCCCTGAGCGGCGAGCAACGCACGTTCCGTGAAATCCAGCAACTGACGAGCGACGTGGTGTCCACCCACTTGTCCCAGGCGCTGCCATTCATCGGCCTCCTGGTGCTGGTCCAGCTCGGCCTGCTGGCCTGGCGCGGCCAATCGGTCGGCAAACTCCTGTTGCGCCTCCGCATCGTGCGCCAGGATGACGGCACGGCGCCGGGAGTCTTCCGCGCCTTTGTGCTGCGCGGCAGCCTGCCGTTCATGATCGAGCAGATTCCCGTCGTCGGCTTTGTCTTCTGGGCCGTCGACTCCTGCTTCATTTTCCGCGACGACCGCCGCTGCCTCCACGACCTGTTCGCCGGCACCAAGGTCGTGCCGGCGCGAGAGTAACGTTCGCGTGATTTCAGCCTGTAGGGCCGGCGCTTGACGCCGTGCCTTCTTTCGCGTGCGGAGAGGCCTGCCGGCAAGCGGCGGCCCTACAATTCGATCAACCACGCATTCGCTCCCACGCGCTATTTCGCGGTCGCGGTTTTTCTGCCCCACAGCGCGTCCAGCGAGAATTTCCCCGGCCCGAACGCCAGCACGAGCAGCGCCGCGGCCAGGAAGAGGAACGGCGCAGCCTCGAGGAACTTGTCCGGCTCGCTGAAAATCGCGTGCAGGGCCTCGCTGTCGGCGGTGGCGTAGGCGACGATCATCGTGAAGGCGAGCGGCACGGCGGCCGGGCGCGCGAACAGCCCGAGCGCGAGCAGGATGCCGCCGACGCACTCCGTCGAGCCCGCCGCGAGGGCGTTGAGCTTCGGCAGCGGAATGTTGATCGACTCAAAAAATGACGCCGTCTTCTCGAGGTGGGTGAGCTTGCCCCAGCCGGTCTGCGCGAAGTGCCAGCCCCAGTAGAGGCGGATGACAAGCAGCAATGGCGATTGCAGGCCGGAGGCGAGGCCATCGAATTTGTCGAGGAGGGGGCCAAGTTTCATGGGCGTGGAAGCATTTGGACTGACAATCATTCCGGTTCATCCGCGGCACAGCCAGCCGAGTTCCATCCAGGTAGCGAACCACTCGCGCGCCTGTTCCGGTTTCACCCGCGCGCCGCCGGCGGTGACGGCCTGCGCGAGCGAACGGCCTGCGGCGATGGCCTGTAGGATGAGAAAGGCCGCACGCTCGAGCCGCTTGTAGTAGAGCCGGTTGTCCAGCCGGTGGACCGCCACGTGTATCCGCCGCCGGCGCGGCCGGCGCACCTGTTTGGTTGTGCTGCTGTGCCGGACGGCCTCGACGGCGTTGCTCGCCTCGGTGCGGAGCGCGTCGCGCCGCTTCACTGCAATCACGTAATCGTCGACGGGATAGTCGAGCGCGAGCAGCGAGACATAGGGCTGCAGCCCGAGCTGCAGTTGCGCGGGCGGCGTGCGGGCCAGGTAATCCGGCGTGGGCACCGGGCGGTTTTCTCCGTCGAAGGCCACCGTCTGCGCCCACTCAAAGCGCGCGACCGTGTGCGCCAGCGCGGTGTGCGGCGCCGACCAGCGCGGCTCCTCCCGGATGAATTGGGCGAGGCGGGAACAAAGATTGCGCAACGTGAAGGAGCGCGAGGGATACTTCGCCAGGTAGGCCTCGATCAGCCGGACGAACCTGCGCTCCCCGAGCACGGCGCGCAGCCCGGGGTTGTCGTCGTGCATGCAGTCGAGCAACCGGAACCAATACATCCGGTTGTAGAGTTGCAGCCGCTCGAAGGCGCTGAGCCGGTCGTTGGGCTTGATGAACTCCGCCGCGACCTGCGTCATCGCACGACCGTCGATCCACCGGGGCTGCAGGCCGTCGTCTTTCGTCAGCGGACGCACCAGGATGTGCGTCATGAGGCGCTGCAGCCTCCTGAGGTCGGCCGTGGTCGCGAGCCGGCGCGGCGCGTGCCGCGGCGGAGCCTTCAGGCCGGTGGCGCGGAGGGCGGGGTTCATCGGAAATGGAGGCGGGGTGCCCTCACCCCGCGAGGCAGGGCGGACGAGGGCGTCCGCCCTCCAGATAAATTTGCCTGCGTCATCATGATCGCGTCTTGCCTTTGGCGGGCTTCGCCGCCTTCGCCCCGTCGATGAACTCGTTGGCCTTGAGCGCCTCGTAGTGGACTTCGTCAAACGAAGGGATCTTGTCGTCCCACTCCAGCAGCGTGGCGGTCACACCGCAGCGCTTCGTGGCGTGGGCGTAAAGCTTCCAGACCGGGTCCAGCACCGGGTGATCGTGCGTATCGAGGATGTATTGCTCGAACTTCGTGTGACCGGCGACGTGCATCTGGCCGACCCGGTGGTGCGGCACACCGTCGAGATAGTCGTAGGGATTGAAACCGTGGTTCTGCGCCGAGACATAGATGTTGTTCACGTCGAGGAGAATTCCGCAGTCGGCGCGCTCGACGACCTCGGTGAGGAATTCCCACTCGGTCATCTCGGAGACGTGAAACTCGGCGTAGCTGCTGACGTTCTCCACGCAGATGGGCACCTCGAGGTAGTCGCGGATCTGGCGGATCTTCTCGGCGGTGCGCTTCGCCGACGCGAAGGTGTAGGGCATCGGCAGCAGATCGTGCGTGTAGGTGCCGTCGACGCTGCCCCAGCAGAGGTGGTCGGAGAGCCAGGGGGTCTTGGTGCGCTTGACGAGCGCTTTGAGCTTCCTGAGGTGGGCCCGGTCGGGCTTGTCGGCCGAGCCGAAATACATCGAGACGCCGTGCTGCACGACGCGGTATTGCTCCATGATCTGGTCGAGCACCTCGAGCGGGCGGCCGCCGTCGACCATGAAATTCTCCGAGATGATCTCGAACCAGTCGACGACCGGCTTCTTTTCCAGGATGTGCCGGTAGTGCGGAACGCGCAGGCCGATGCCGATGCCGTAGTCGGTCTGGCCGTTGAAGGCGTTGGCGGGCATGGTGGGAGCGGGACTAAGGTGGCGGCGGTCTGTGACCGCCGTCCAGCGAATCGGGGCTGAAGAAGGGACTCAATGATCAGCAGGCTTCAAACGTAGCCGCGAGTGTGAGCGAGTGGTTCGGCCACCCGCCAATCCACCACTCGCTCACGCTCGTAGCTACCAACGGGTGTTCCGATAAACACGGAGGCCGGGCGTGGCCGGCTTCCGGAAAAACATACCGGCCGGACCCACCTGGATCCGGCCGGGCGTGGACTGAAAATTACTTCTTGGGCTCTTCTTTCTTCTCCATGGAGGAGGAGCAGCCGCCCTTGCCCTTGCAGGCGTTCTTGCCCTTGCAGTCATGCTTGGCCTTGGCGTCTTTCGAATCACCGGCGGGAGTGCCGGCCTTGTCGTCAGCGGCGTAGGAGCGGGTGGCGAGAGCACCGGTGTAGAGGCCGGCGATGGCAGCGGCCGTGATGAGCAGACGGGTCGATTTGTTCATGGGATACTCGGATTGTGGGTTGTTCGATCCTGCCCCGGGCGGCATTGTGCCGTCGAGGCGGAGGGAAAGCGTGGAAAGGGGTTGGCCAAGTGGCGTGGCGGGTAGGAGCGCGGCGTGGGGCGGCTTATTCCCGGAAATACGGGCCGGGCGGGCGGGGAGATGCCGCAGCGTGCAAAAATCCCCGGCCAGCGCCAGCCAAATGCCGGCGGCCGCGGTTACAATGCGGCGACTTGGCGGTTGCGCGCGCCCAAGGGCCGCACCAGAAACCCCCATGCAAATCCCCTGCCGCCCCCTCCTCGCGGGCACCGCCTTGCTCGCGGCCAGCCTGGTCCACGCCAAGACCCTCATCCACGCCGGCTCCCTCATCGACGGCCGCGCCGACACCGTCCGCCACTCGGTCACCATCACGATCGACGGCGAGCGCATTACCGGCCTCGCCGACGGCTACACCGCGCCGGCCGCCGGCGACACCGTCATCGACCTCTCGCAGGCCACGGTGCTGCCCGGCCTGATGGACATGCACGTCCACCTCGACTTCCAAAGCTCGCGCGAAAGTTACACCGAGGAATTTTTCCTCAACCCCGGCGACTACGCCCTGCGCGCCGCGTTCTATGCGAAGAAGACCCTGCTCGCGGGCTTCACCACCGTGCGCAACCTCGGCGACACCGAAAACTCCACGCTCGCCCTCCGCAAGGCCGTCGCCGCCGGCTGGGTCCCCGGCCCGCGCATCTACACCGCCGGCAAATCCCTCGCCACCACCGGCGGCCACGCCGACCCGACCAATGGCCAGAATTTCAAGCTCATGGGCGATCCCGGCCCGAAGGAGGGCGTGATCAACGGCGCCGACGAGGCCCGCAAGGCCGTCCGCCAGCGTTACAAGGAGGGCGTCGACGTCATCAAGATTACCGCCACCGGTGGCGTCCTCTCCCTCGCCATCAACGGCCAGAACCCGCAGTTCACCGAGGAGGAAATGCGCGCCATCATCACCACGGCGCACGACTACGGCCTCAAGGTCGCCGCCCACGCCCACGGCACCGAGGGCATGAAACGCGCCGTCCAGCTCGGCATCGACTCGATCGAGCATGGCACCTTCATGACCGACGAGGTCATCGCGCTGATGAAGGAACACGGCACCTACTACGTGCCGACGCTCAGCGCCGGCCGCTTCGTTTTGGAAAAAGCCAAGATTCCCGGCTATCTCCCCGCCGTTGTGGTCCCCAAGGCGCTCGCAACCGGCGCGGCTATGACCGCGACCTTCCAGCGTGCCTATGCCGCCGGCGTGAAAATCGCCTTCGGCACCGACCAGGGCGTCGCCCCGCACGGCGACAACGCGAAGGAATTCATCTACATGGTCGAGGCCGGCATGCCTGCGATGAAGGCCATCCAGTCCGCCACGCTCGAGGCGTCAAGATTGCTCGGCGTCGAAAAGGACCTCGGCACCATCGAGCCCGGCAAGTTCGCCGACCTCGTCGCCGTCCCCGGCGATCCCCTTGCCGACATCCAGCTCATGACGAACGTCACCTTCGTCATGAAAGCCGGCACGGTCTACAAGCAGTAGGCGGGACCACGCGTTCGGCGTGTTCCGCGTTGTCGCACTTCGTTTTGGACTGCGGCGACATGTCGCCGCTTTGAAAGCGGCCTCATACGACCGCACTCCAAAGCTCAGATAATCCGATCCACCAGCGGTTCGCCCGCCTTGAACCGCCGCAGGTTTTCCAGGAAATGCCGGGCGAGTTTGTCGTCCTGGTCGCCGGTGCCGCCGCCGATGTGGCAGGTGATGAAACAATTCTTCGCGCGCCACAGCGGATGCGCCGGCGGCAGTGGCTCGGGCTCCATCACGTCGAGGTAGGCGCCGCCCACGTGGCCGGATTCCAGCGCGGCGATCAGCGCCGCCTGGTCCACCGTCGTGCCGCGACCGACGTTGTAGAATCGCGCGCCGGGCTTCATCGCGGTGAAACGCGCCGCCGTCATAAAACCGCGGGTCGCGGCTGAGTCCGGCAAAAGGTTCACCACGTGGTCCGCCGCCGCCAGCGCCGCGGTCAGCCCGGCCTCGGCGATGATCTCCACGCCCTCGTCGCCACGCGGCGTCCGCCGGCAGGCCGTGATGCGCCCGCCGAACGGACGCAGCAATTCCGCCAGGCGCCGCCCGATCGTGCCGAAGCCGAGCAACAGCACGCTCTGCCCGGTCAGCACCCGGGCGGTAAAGCGATCCTCGAGATAGCGCCACTCGCGTGGACCGTCCTGGTTGCGCAGTTGCGACGGCAGGTTGCGCACGAGCGCGAGCATCGCCGCCA
The DNA here is from genome assembly GCA_043783345.1 of Verrucomicrobiota bacterium. Lineage (GTDB taxonomy): Bacteria > Verrucomicrobiota > Verrucomicrobiia > Opitutales > Opitutaceae > Lacunisphaera. The sequence continues at coordinate 19,649 of JAYVZM010000124.1, read as the reverse complement.
ACATTTGCTGCGCACAGGGGTCGGCGAAAACTTCCGAGGCATTCGTCACGACCGTGCCCCGCGTCTTCATCGCCGCGCGGAAATCGCCGCCGTCGTAGCGCGTGTAGCCGGCGGTGGACAGCGCCACCCAGTGCAGGCGCGTCAGCCGCATGGCATCGGCGACCTCGGGTTGACCGAAGGCGACGTCCGCCTCCGCCAGCGTCGGGTCCGCCACGCCCGCCGCCAGCACCGAGGCCGAGGATTTCGGGGAGCTGATGAGCCGGTGCCCCGCCGCCGCGAGTCCCTCCTGGAAGAGGACGAGTGCCTCGGGGCGAAAACCATGGTTGGTCCAAATGGTCAGACTCATGGCGCCATCACGTCCGAGCGCGCTGGTCACGGCAAATATAAAGCGGGACGTTCGCGCGGCTCAATGGTCGCATTGGATTTATCGATTACCTACTCGGCCCCCGCTACCCATTTGCTGCGGCCATGTTCAACCGGTCCCCCTCCACCGCGCGCCCGGCACAAGGCTTGCCAATCTCTCCGGGGGTGGTCATTGCTCAACCGCTGGGTCGCCCCCTATGGAAGCACTCCTTGTCCTGCTGGCTATCTACCTGATCGTGGTCCTGCTCGTGCTGCCGATTTGGATGCTCATCAGGATCGGGGAACACCGCCGCAACCACGAGGCGATGCAGCTTGAGTTCGGCTATCTGAAGAACGAGGTGAAACAGCTGCGCACCGCCCTGCTCAACCTCCCCGCGGCGTCCGCCAAACCGGAAACACCGCCCGTTCCCGCGCGCCCCGCCGCTGTTACTCCGCCACCCGCCGTCATCGCTCCGGTGACCGGACAACCCCAGCCAGTCGCCCCGCCGCACAATGTCCCGGCGCCGGCAATCGCCCCGTCGCCTGCCGAGCCGCCGGAGATACCGGTCGGACCGCCCGCCTTCACCCCGTCGCCGAGTTACGCCGGTCCGGTCAGCGCCCATCCTGAGCCAGCCCCGGCTCGTCCCGTCTACACCCCGCCGCCGCCCGAACCCGGCTGGATGGACTCCATCAACTGGGAACAATTCATGGGCGCCAAGCTCTTCGCGTGGCTCGGCGGGCTCGCGCTCCTCCTCGGTGTCGCCTTCTTCCTCAAATACTCCTTCGACCATGGCTGGATTCCGCCGCAAGTGCGCGTCGCCATCGGCTTCGTGTTCGGCGCCGGCCTGATCGTCGGCGGCATCATGTTGATTCGCCGGGGCTATACCACTCCCGCCCAGACCCTGGTGGCCACCGGCATCGTCTCGCTCTACGCGGTGACTTTCGCCTGCCGGACGATCTACCATTTTGAATTCTTCGGCCCGGTGCCGACCTTCCTGCTCATGACGCTGATCACCGCGACCGCGTTCATCCTCGCCGTGCGGCTGGAAGCGCAGGTGGTGGCGATCCTCGGCATCCTGGGCGGTTTCCTCACCCCGGTTCTGATCAACACCGGCCAGGACAATCCCGTGGGGCTCTTCGGCTACCTCGCTCTCCTTGATATCGGGCTCGTCGCCGTGGCGCTGCACCGCCGCTGGTTCTACCTCGTGCCGCTTGGCGCCACCGGCACGGTCATCATGATGGTCGGCTGGGCCAATGAATTCTACGCCCCGGAAAAAACCGTCACCGCCATGACCGTGTGCCTTGGACTCAGCGTGCTGTTCATCGGGGCCACCGAAGTCGCGCGCCGGTTGAAGCGCGTCTCCCCCCTGCTGAGCCAGACGGCCGTCGTGCTGCCGGCGGTGGCGCTTTGCTTCGCCTGGTATTTCCTCGATTACCCTGCGGTGGCCGGCCGCACCGGGCTGTTCTTCGGCTTCGTGTTTTTCGCCAGCCTCGGTTTCATCTTCCTCGCGTGGCGCGAGGAAATGGGCGGCCTGGTCACCGGCGCCGCCGGCGTCACCGCTCTGCTGATGGTCCGGTGGGCGGCCCAGACGTTCAAGCCGGACCAAGCCTCCGTGGTCATGACGGTCTGCCTTGTTTTCTCCGGCATTTATTTCGCCGTCTACCTGCTCGCGCGCCGCTGGGAGCGCGCGACCGCTCCGGTGCTGTGGTCGGCCGTGGGCATGCCCGCGGTGGCCCTGGCCTTTGCGCTGTTTCTCCAAAACCACGCCGCCGTCGGCGCGCGACCCGGTCTGCTGTTCGCGTTCATCCTCGCCGCCGACGTCCTGCTGCTCGCGCTGGCCTGGCTCGACGAGCGCGTGCCCAAGCTCCACCTGGTGGCGGGCCTGGCGGTTTTCGGCCTGCTGACCATCTGGACCGCCGAACACCTCACGGATGCGCTGCTGCCCTGGGCGCTGGCGATGTATCTGGTGTTTGCCGCCCTCCACACCGTCTTCCCCCTGATGCTCGAGCGGAAACGCCCCGCCGCCGCGCCAACGTGGTGGAGCCAGCTGTTTCCCCCGCTCGCGCTGCTGCTGATGCTGCTGCCGATCTTCAAGCTCGCGACCGTCTCGTTCCTCCTCTGGCCCGCGATTCTGCTGGCGGACCTGATTGCGATCGGGCTCGCGGTGCTGAGCGCCTCGCTCGCCGCCGTGGCCGCCGTGCTCGTGCTCACGCTGGTGGCCACCGGGCTGTGCCTCTTCCGCGTGCCCGTGACCCTCGGGCTCGACCTGTCGCTGCTGGTCATCATCGGCGGTTTCGCCGTGTTCTTCTTCGCCGCCAGCCTGTGGCTGGTGCGCCGGCTTGGCGACAAGCTGCCCGCCGCGGACCGGAAGCTGTCCGCGGTGTTCGGCGATTCGCGCGCCCAGCTGCCCGCCTTCGCCTCGCTGCTGCCGTTTTTGCTGCTCATCATGGCGTGCGCCCGGCTGACGGTGCCCGACCCGGCGGCGGTGTTCGGGCTCGGCTTGCTGCTCGTCGCGCTGACGCTCGGGCTGGCAAAAATTCTCGCGATCGAATGGCTCCCCGCCTGCGCCCTCGCGGGCATGGCCGGGCTCGAGCTGGTGTGGCATTCGCGGCACTTCTCCCCAGCCGCGGCCGGCGGACCCCTCGCCTGGTATGTTGGCTTCTACGCCGTGTTCGCCGTCTATCCCTTCCTCTTCCGGCGCGATTTTGCCCGACTCACAGGACCGTGGACCGTCGCGGCGTTGAGTGGCCTCGCGCACTTCTGGGTGGTTTACCAGACGATCAAGGCGGCGTGGCCGAACAACTACCTCGGCGCCGTGCCCGCGCTCTTCACCCTCGCGCCACTCGGCAGTCTCGTCGTCGTCCTGCGCACTGTGCCGGCCGACAACCCGAAGCGGCTCAACCAGCTCGCGTGGTTCGGCGGCGTGGCGCTGTTTTTCATTACCCTCATCTTCCGCATTCAGTTCGAGCGGCAGTGGCTCACGGTGGCGTGGGCGCTCGAGGGCGCGGCGCTGCTCTGGTTGTTCCACCGCGTGGCGCACCCGGGCTTGCGCGCCACGGGCGCCGTGCTGCTGGTCACCGCTTTCGCGCGGCTCGCCCTGAACCCGGCCGTGCTCGGCTACCACGTGCGCGGCGACACGGCGATTTTCAACTGGTATCTCTACGCCTATGGCCTCGCGACCGCCGCGCTGTTCGCCGGCGCGCGGCTGGTGGCGCCCCCGCGCCAGCAGGTGCTGGGCGTCAACGCCCCGCCGCTGCTCAACACCCTCGGCGTCATCCTCGCGTTCCTGCTCCTCAACCTCGAGATCGCCGACTACTTCACCGCGCCCGGCGCGCGCGCGCTGGCGTTCCAGTTCTCCGGCAACTTCGCTCGTGACATGTCCTACACGATCGGCTGGGCGCTTTTCGCCCTCGGCCTGCTGGTCGCCGGGATCTGGCAGCAGACCAAGGCAGCGCGCTATGCGGCCATTGCGCTCCTCAGCGTAGCGCTCCTGAAACTCTTCTTCCACGATCTCGCGCGACTCGAGGCGCTTTACCGCATCGGCGCTCTCTTCGCCGTGGCGGTCATCGCCATGCTCGCCTCGTTCGCCTACCAACGCTTCCTGCCGGGCAATGAAAAATCCCCTCCTTCCTCATCCTAGATGGCTCGCGCTGCCGCTCGCCCTCCTCGTGGTCACCCGCGGCGCGGCCCTCACGCCCACCGAGTGGCAGCACCGGCAGGCGCTCAATGTCACCGCGCCCGGACTGACCAAAGTCGCGCTGCCCGCCCTGACCTTCGACTCCGCCCAGCCGGACCTCGCCGATTTGCGACTCATCGATGCCGAGGGACAGGAGGCGCCTTATCTGCTGGATCGCGAATTGTCCGTCCGCGGATTTGAGCGCGCCCCGGCCTTCAACCCCCGTTCGTTCCGTTCCACTTCGAGTGGCGACACCACCCAACTTCTGTTCGAGACCGGCACTATGGATCCGCTCGAGGCGATCGACCTGGAAACGACGGTGCCCTTTTTTCTCAAGGCCGCGCATGTCGAAATTTCCCTCGACGGCGGGGAATGGCAGTCGCTCGGGCCGGCCGTGCCGGTGTTCCGGCAGTTCGGCGCGGAGCAGCTGCGGCTGGCGCTGGGCCGGCACAAGGCCGCCTTCGTTCGGGTGACGCTGGACGATTTCCGCTCGCGCAAGGTGGATTTCACCGGCGCGAAGCTCCTGCCCGCCCCGACGCGCGCCGAGCCGCCCACGCTCGCCCCCCTCGGGGCTCGGGTCACCCGGCGCGACGAATTCGCCGGCGAGACCGTGCTTACCGTCACGCTCGACGGCCGCCAGGTGCCGCTGGCCGCGCTCGTCCTCAATGCCAGGGATCCGCTGTTCATGCGCCGCGTGACCGTGGCCATCCGCGAGGTGCGCGGCGCCGTTTCCAACGAACGCACGATCGGCACCGGCACAATCTATCGGGTCGCGCTCGATGGCGCGCCTGTGCGCATGCAGCTCGAACTGCCACTGGAATTCGCCCCACCCACCCGCGAACTGCTGGTGCATGTCCACAATGGCGACTCGCCGCCGCTCACGCTCGACGGCGTGGCGGCGAAGCAGCATCCGCTCAACCTGCTGTTTCTGGCGCCGGCCGCCGGCAGCTTCACCCTGCTCACGGGCAATCCGCAGGCCGCCGCGCCCCGCTACGATCTCGCGGCTTTCGCCGGCGAAATGCGCGGCGCCGGGGCCGCCAGCGTCGTTCCCGGCGACTTGGAAGCGATGCCGGATTACCATCCGCGCGAATCACTCGCCACGGCGCCGCTGCCCGATGTGCCGCTGACGGGTGCGCCGCTCGATGCGAAGGACTGGGCCTGGCGCCGCCCGATCCAAATCCTGCGCGCCGGCGCGCAGGAACTCGAACTCGACCCCGCGGCGCTCGCCGGATCCCGCGCGGATTTCGCCGATCTCCGTCTGCTCCGCGGCGGCAACCAGATTCCCTACGTCCTCGAACAGCCCGCGCTCGCGCGCTCGCTGACGCTGACTCCCATCCCCGCGCACGACGCCAAGCGCCCGACCGTGAGCGTGTGGCGCCTGACCCTGCCCCACGCCGGCCTGCCGCTCCGCCGGATCGTGCTGACCTCCGCCACGCCGCTTTTCCAACGTCAGTTCCGTCTCTATGAGAAGGTGGCCAACCCGAACGGCGGGACGATCGAAAACACTTTGGTGGAAGGCCCGTGGAGCCGGACGCCCGAGCCGGGCGTGCCCGAGACCCGCACGTTCGAAATGCCCGACCGCCTCCGCACGGACACGATCCTGATTGAAACGGACAACGGCGACAATCCCGCCATAGCGCTCGGCGCCGTGCAAGTCGTCTACCCGGTCGTGCGGCTGGTCTTCAAGGTCGCGGAGACCGACGGTTTCGCGCTGGCCTGGGGCAACAAGTCGGCCAACGCCCCGCGCTATGATCTCAACCTCGTGGCCGTCAAACTCCTGACCTCCAGCCGCAGCGTCGCGCAGCTTGCCCCCGGCGAGCAGGTCGCCGCCCCCGGAAATTTATTCGCCGGACTCAACCCCGGTTATATTTTCTGGGCGGCGCTCGGGCTGGTCGTCGTCGTGCTGCTCGTGGTCGTGGCCAGACTGCTGCCGAAGCCGCCGGCGGGGTCGCCGGACTCGGACGACTGAAAAGTGCGACGATAGGCCAGCCCGCTTGCGGGCGCCCCACCAGCGCGAGCAAGCTCGCCGGCCCACCAACGGCCGCTTTCCGCTCTTTGGCCGGCGGGATTTATGTCCTGCGCTGCTCCTTGCTATTCGGGGCAGGTTTCCTACTTTGCCCCCGCATGTTGCTCCACCCCTCCCGCCCCCACGCCGGCGGCCTGACGCTCCTTGCGGCGGTCCTGCTGGCATTCTCGTCAATCCCTCCCGGCGGACGCGCCGCCGACGAGGTTGTCGAAATGGAGACCGACCCGCACGGCGCCGTCGGCAAGCTCAAGCCCGAAACGCGCGTGGTCGCGCCCGAGATCAACGCCGCCTCCGACGAGGCCCAGCAGGCCATCACCCACATGAAGCTGCCGGCCGGCCTCACCGCCAAGCTCTGGGCCGCCGAACCCATGTTCGCCAATCCCGTGGCCTTCAACCTCGACGAGCGCGGCCGGGTGTTCGTCTCCGAAACTTTCCGCTATCGCACCAGCGTCCTCGATATCCGCGACTACCGGTGGATGCTCGAGGATGACCTCGCCAATCGCAACCAGGCTGACTTCATGGCGTCCATCCGCCGCAACTTCGGCGAGGCCGGCCTCAAGGAACTCTCCCTCGAGTCCGAGCGCGTCACCCTGCTCGAGGACACCGATGGCGACGGCGTGGCCGACAAGTCGTCGGTCTATGCCGACAACTTCCGCTCGCCGATCGACGGCATCGCCTCCGGCGTGCTCGCGCGGCATGGCGAGGTTTGGTTCTCCAACATCCCCGCGCTCTGGAAATTCACCGGCCAGAACAAGGCCGAGACCCGCACCGAACTGCTGCGCGGCTTCGGCCTCCGCTTCAATTTCACCGGCCACGATTTCCACGGCCTCACCTTCGGACCGGACGGCCGCATCTACATGAGCATCGGAGACCGCGCCGCCAGCGTCACCACCCGGGAGGGCGCCGTCGTCAGCGCGCCCGACACCGGCTCGGTCTTCCGCTGCTATCCCGACGGCTCGCACTTCGAACTCTTCGCCACCGGCCTGCGCAATCCCCAATCGCTCCTCTTCAACGAATACGGCGACCTCTTCACCGGCGACAACGACAGCGACCAGGGCGATGAGGAGCGGTTGGTGCACGTCGTCGAGGGCGGCGACAGCGGCTGGCGCATCGGCTATCAGTTCGCCCCGCGCGGCAACGCGGGGCCGTGGAACGCCGAAAAACTCTGGCACCCGCGCCACGCGGGCCAGCCGGCCTACCTGCTCCCGCCGATCTGCAACATCGAGGACGGCCCCTCCGGCATCGCCTACTACCCTGGCACCGGCCTGACCCCGAAGTTCGCGCACACCATCTTCATCACCCATTTCAAGGGCTCGATCTCCAACTCCGGCATCTACGCCTACACGGTGAAACCTGAGGGCGCGTCCTACGCCATCGACACCGCCAAGCCCTTCCTCACTGGTGCGCTGCCGACCGACGTCCGCTTCGGCCCCGACGGCCGGCTCTACTATTCCGACTGGGCCGAGGGCTGGCCGAAGTCCAAGCGCGGCCGCCTCTACGCCATTTCCGATCCGTCGCGCGCGAACGATCCGCTCACCAAGTCCACCCAGCAACTCATCGCTTCCGACTACACCAAGAAAGGCGCCGAAGAACTCGCCGCCCTTCTCGCTCACCCCGACTGGCGCGTGCGGCTCGAGGCCCAATATGCCCTCGCTGAGCGCGGGGAGCCGAGTGTCACCGTGCTCGCTGGCGTGGTCAGCAAAGACGACGCCAATCCCCTCGCCCGTCGCCACGCCGTCTGGGGTCTCGGCCAGCTCGCAGGGAGACACCCTAGCGCACTCGACGCGCTACGCGTGCTGGTTGCATCCACCGACCATGAAGTCACGGCTCAGGTGATCAAACTGCTGGGTGACTATGGTGATCAATCATCCGCCCGAGTTATTATGGGGGCGCTAAGCTATCCGTCGCCTCGTGAGAAATTCTTCGCCGCGCAGTCGCTCGGCAAACTCAAGCACACGCCGGCGGTGCCGGCGCTCCTCGCCGCCGTCCGCGCCAACCATGACACCGATGCCTACCTGCGCCATGCGCTCGTCATGGGCCTCGTCGGCTGCGCCACGCCGGAGCAGCTGGCCGCCACCGCCGCGGACGAATCCCGCGCGGTGCGCCTCGCCGCCGTGTTGGCGCTCCGCCGGCAGGCCAGCCCCGCGGTCGCGAAATTCCTCGCTGACTCCGATCCGCTCATCGTGCGCGAGGCGGTCGAGGCCATCAACGACGCCCCGATCCCCGCCGCCCAACCCGCCCTCGCCGCCTTCCTCGCGAACCCCGTGGCCGACGAGGCCATCATGCTCCGCGCCCTGAACGCCAACTTCCGGCTCGGCACGGCGGACAGCGCCCATGCGCTCGCCGCCTTCGCGGCGAGCGACGCCGCCCCGGCCCTGCGCCAGGAGGCCCTGGACCTGCTCGCCCTCTGGCCCGCTCCGCCGGCCCGCGATCGCATTGTCGGCATTTATCGTCCGCTCGCGGAGAAAACCCGCCCGGCCGGCGTCGCCACCGCCGCGCTCGCGCCCAAGCTCGCTGCGATCCTCCACACGGGCACCCCTGAGCCCGTTCAGACCGCGGCGATCGAGACCGTGGTCGCGTTGCAGCTCAAGGAGGCCGCCCCGGCCCTGCGCGTGGTCGTCGCCGCTGTCGGCCAACCCGTCGCCGTCCGCGTGGCCGTCCTCGAGGCGCTCGACAAATTCAACGATGCCGAACTGGCCGCCGCCGCCACGCTGGCCGCCGCGTCGGACATGCCCGAGTTGCGACTCGCCGCCCTGCCCGTGAACAGTCGTCTCGCGCCGGAGTCCGCCGTCGCCACCCTCGCGTGGCTGCTGGCCAATGGCACGGCCAAGGAACAACAGACCGCCTTCCGCGCGCTCGGCGCCGCCAAGGATCCCGCGGCCGATGACGTCCTGCTCGCGCAGCTCGGCCAGCTCGCCACCGGCCAGATCGCTCCCCCCGCCCAGCTCGACCTCCTTGAGGCGGCCGCGCATCGCGCCGACCCGCGCATCAAGCAGCTCCTCGCAGCGCGCGACGCCGCGCTCGCCAAAGACCCGGATCCGCTCGCCCCTTACCGCGTCTGCCTCGAGGGCGGCAGCGTTGAGAGCGGACGCAAGGTGTTCGCCACCCAGCCCGTGATGCAGTGCATGCGCTGCCACCGGGTTGGCGACTTCCCCGGCGGCGACGCCGGCCCGAATCTCGGCGGCATCGGCGCCCGCGGCACCCGCGAATATATCCTCGAGTCCATCATCAAACCCAGCGCGAAGATCGCCGCCGGCTTCGAGATCGTCACCGTCACCAGGAAGAACGGCGAGGCGGTCCCCGGCACCGTGGCGCGGCGGGACGCCAAATCCATCCTGCTGAAGACCGGCGAGACCGGAACCGTCGAGATCCCCGCCGCCGACATCAAGGCCGTCGAGTCCGCGCCCTCGGCCATGCCCGAGATCGCCGCGCTCGTGCTGACCAAGGCCGAGATCCGCGACCTCGTAGAGTCGCTCGCTTCGCTCAAGGAGCCCGCCAGGATGCAGGAAAAGAAGCCCATCCGCGCCTTGCAGCATCTCGCTGGGGATTGAACAAGCTGGGCGCTACCACCGACAAATAAAAACGCCCGCGCTTCATCGGCGCGGGCGTGAATTGTAGGAGCGGGTTTATCCCGCGATTGCGGAGGTCGCGGCGTAAAGCCGCTCCTACAGCAAGAGATCACTACCAGATTTTAGCGCGAAGCTCGGGCTTCACCCACATCTTGTCGCCTTCCTTGATGCCGAAGGCGTCGTAGAACGGCTGGAAATTCACCAGCGGGCCGATGGCGCGGATGGCGCCGGGCGAGTGCGGGTTGGTCGCCACCAGCTGGCGCAGGGCGTTTTCGCGCATGTTGGTCCGCCAAACCTGCGCCCAGGAGAGGAAGAACCGCTGCTCGGGCGTGAAGCCGTCAATCAACTTGCGCTCCTTGCCCACCAGCGAACGCTCGAGCGCCTCGTAGGCCAGCGTGATGCCGCCCAGGTCGGCGATGTTCTCGCCGAGGGTCAGCTCGCCGTTGACGTGCACGCCCGGCAGCACCTCGTAGCTGCTGTATTGGTCGATGACCTTCTGGGCCCGGGCCTTGAATTCCGCGGCGTCGGCGTCCGTCCACCATTCCACCAGGTTGCCGTCGCCATCGTAGTGCCGGCCCTGGTCGTCGAAGCCGTGCGTGATCTCGTGGCCGATGACGGCGCCGATGCCGCCGTAGTTGACGGCGTCGTCGAGGGTGAAGTCAAAGAACGGCGGCTGGAGGATGCCCGCCGGGAAATTGATGTTGTTCGCGGTGGGATCGAAATAGGCGTTCACCGTCGGCGGGGACATGAACCATTCGGCTTTGTCGACGGGCTGGCCGAGCTTGGCGACGTTGCGCTTGTCCTCAAATTCGTTCGCGGCGCGGATGTTGGCGAAATAGCTGCCGGGTTCGACCTTGACCGTCGAGTAGTCGCGCCATTTTTCCGGATGGCCGACCTTGGGATAGAAGCGGTCGAACTTCGCGAGGGCTTTCTGCCGCGTGGCCCCGGTCATCCAGTCGAGTTTCTGCAGGCGGTCGTGCATGACTGCGGTGATATTCTTGATCATCTCCTCCATCCGGGCCTTGGCCTCGGGCGGGTAATACCGGGCGACATAGAGCTGGCCGAGCGCCTCGCCGATCTCGCCGTCCACCACGCGGGCCGAGCGCTGCCAGCGGGGTTCCATGGCGGGTGTGCCGCGCAGGACGGTGCCGTAGAAATGGAACCGCTCGGCCTCGAACGGCGTCGCGAGGAACTGGGCGTCGGCGCGCAGCACGCGGTAGCGCAGGTAGGTCTTCCAGTCGCTGAGCGGGCGGGCGGCAAGCTGTTCCTGCAGCCCCTCGAAAAACCTGGGCTGGCCGACGATGATCTCGGCGGCCGCGGGCCCGCCGATGCCGCGCTCGCCCAGGTAGAGCGCGAAGGGAAACGCCGGGACCTTGGCCATGAGGCCGGCCGTGGCCATCCTGTTGTAGTTGGGGAGCGAGTCGCGCAACTCGACCGGGGTGCGGGCATTGGTGGCCAGGGATTTTTCCACCTCGAACACCGTCGTGGCCCCGGCGGCGGCGGCGGCGGGAGCATCGCCCGCCAGCTCGAACATTTTGGTGACGTGCTCGACGAAGCCGGTGCGGAACTTCTCGAACTGCTCTCCGAAGTAGTAGTCCTTGCTCGGGAGACTCAAACCGTCCTGGGTGGCCTGCAGCACGTTCAGCACGCTGTTCTTCTCGTCCGGGGCGACGCCCACGGCGAAGAGCGCGGTCACCTGCTGGTTGTGGAGGTGGGCCAGCGTGCGCGCGAGGTCGGCGGGCGAGGCGATGGCGGCGACCTGCGCCAGGTCGGCCTCGATCGGCTTCAAGCCGGCGGCGTCGATCGCCGTGGTGTTCATGGCCGACGTGTAGAAATCCGCGACCTTTTGCTCGACGGAGCCGGGTTCATGGGGACGGGCCGTGGCGGCCTCGAGGACACCCCGCAGCGCCATCTGGTTGAACTGGTCGAGTTCGTTGAACGAACCCCACGATGATTTGTCCGCCGGCACGGGATTGTTTTTCAGCCAATTGCCGAAGGCATAGCGCGCGAAGTCGACGCGCGGGTCCACGGCGGGATCCAGGTAGGCCGCATTGAAGCGGGGCACGACCGGCTTGGCCGGAGCCGGAAGATCAGCCGCGCGCAGCGGCAGGAGCGACAGGGCCAGCAGGCCGGCCCCGGGGAGGAGGGGATGCAATTTCATAGGGGAAAGGGCTACACGCATAGACCGGCAGGCGGCAGCGGCGCAATGATGAATGGTGGATCAGAAATGCTTGCCGGCTGGTCTGGCCGGCGTGAGCGCGACCGAGAACGGTGCGCCGGTCTTCGCCCGCAGGTCGTCCACGGTCACGCCGGGATGCAGCTCGGTCAGCACGAGTCCGCCCGCCGGCTTCACGGCGAAGACGCAAAGATCGGTGATGCTCAGGCTGACCACGCCCCGCCCAGTGACAGGCAGCGTGCATTGCTGGAGAATCTTTGGGCTGCCGTCCTTCGCGCAGTGCTCCATGACTGCCACGACGCGTTCACCCCGGCGACGAGGTCCATCGCGCCGCCGGGACCCGAGCGTCGGGATGCCGATGCCGAGGTTGACGCAGTAGCCGTCGCGCAACTCCTGCGCGGCGCGGCGGGCCATCAGTTCGCGGACAGGCGACTCCTTCTTTGAGGCGGCGCTCCCCTGCACGGTGCGGAACTCGATGCGTTTCTCGTAATTCTCACCCTGGATGATCCTGTCGACGTAGATGCCCGGGGTGTGGATCGAGTCGGGTTCGAGTTCGCCGGTCTCGACGAGTTCCTCGACCTCGGCCACGCAGACCCGGCCGCAGGTGGCGGGAGCATTAGGGGGCCAACCAGAGCGCAACACATATTCATCAAACCATAAGGTGAATATGTCTTCTGGAAAATTCGGGAGCGCGCATCGAGCCGCCAAACAAGACTCTCGTGTGCCCTTTATTAATATTTAGATCAGCTCCACGCACGCGGCCAGGCCTTCGCCGCCGCCGATGCAGATCGCGGCGACGCCGCGTTTCAGGCCACGTTCCTTCAATGCCGCGAGGAGCGTCACGAGGATGCGCGCGCCCGAGCAGCCGATCGGGTGGCCGAGCGAGATGGCGCCGCCGCGGACATTCAATTTGTCGTGCGGCACGCCCAATTCCTGCATGAAGGCCATCGGCACGACGGCGAACGCTTCGTTCACTTCCCAGAGGTCCACGTCCTGCACGGACCAGCCGGCGGACTTCAGCGCGCTCTGCGCGGCCGTCACCGGGGCGGTCGTGAACCAAACCGGATCCTGGGCGTGGGCGCCAAAGGAAACGAGCCGGGCGATGGGTTTGAGTCCTTTGGCTTTCGCGGTGGCGGCCGTGGCGAGCACGAGGGCCGCCGCGCCGTCGTTGATGCTGGAGGCGTTGGCCGGCGTGATCGTGCCGTCCTTCTGGAACGACGGCTTCAGCGTGGGAATCTTGTCATACTTCACCTTGGCCGGGCCTTCGTCGTCTTCGACTCGGGTGATATTGCCCTTGGCGGCGGCAAAATCAACCGGTGTGATCTCGGCGGCGAAGCGTCCGCCCTTCTGCGCGGCGTTGGCGCGCTTGAAACTCTCGATGGCGTAGGCGTCCTGCTGCTCGCGGGTGAAATGATATCTGGCCGCGCACTGCTCGGCGCAGCTGCCCATGTGGAGGTTGTTATAGGGATCCCACAGGCCGTCGGTGATCAACGAGTCGACGACCTGCTGATGGCCGATGCGGTAGCCGTCGCGGGCCTTCGGCAGCAGGTAGGGCGCGAGCGACATGTTCTCCATGCCGCCGGCGACCACGAGAGTGCCCATCCCGCCTGCGAGGAAATGCGCGGCGCCGATGACGGTCTGCATGCCGGAGCCGCAGACCTTGTGCACCGTGGTGCAGCGGACGGAGGTCGGCAGCCCGCCGTGGATGGCGGCTTGGCGCGCCGGGGCCTGGCCCTGGCCGGCCTGCAGCACATTGCCCATGAGACAGTCGGTGACGTCGGCGGGATTGACCCCGGCCTGCGCCACGGCGCCCTTGATGGCCGCCGCGCCGAGCCGCGGAGCGGGCACGGTGGACAGTGCGCCCTGAAATGCGCCGAGCGGCGTGCGGGTGGCGGAGAGGATGACGATGTCGATCATTGGGTATTTTTGAAGTCCCCACGAAACACACCAAACACACGAAATGAAGAATCAGGGTTTCGTTTATTTGGTGTGTTTCGTGGTGATAATTATCCGGGCCTTTTGATGGTGAAGAGCTCCGTGGTGCGGGTGTAGTAGTCGCCGCCCATGCGGCCGATGGTGTCGAGCTTGCGCGGGTCGATGCGGCCGTCCGGTCCGAGCACGGCCTCGCTGACATGCAGGCACAGGATGGTGCCGAACACGACGTTGCCCGCGAGCGGGCCCTCGCCCACGCGGACGATGCGGTCGAGCTTGCACTCGAACGCGACGGGCGCGTCGGCCACGCGCGGCGGACGAACCCGCGTCGACGGCGCGGTGGCGATGTGGAATTTCTCGAACTCGCTTTCGCCGTGCGGCAGCGGTGCGGAGGTCTGGTTCATCGCGTCGCGCAGGGCGTAGGGCACGATGTTGACGACGAACTCCGGCACCTGCTCGACGTTGACGACGCTGTCCTTCTTTTTGCCGGTGCGGTCGTTCGCGCCGGTGAAGAGAAGTGTCGGCGGGCTGGCACAGACGCCCTGGAAAAACGAGAACGGCGCCAGATTGGTCTTGCCCTCGGCGGAGACGGTGGAGACCCAGGCGATGGGCCGCGGGTTGATCGCATCGATCAGCCACGGGTAGGATTCGCGCGGGGAGAGTTTTTCGAAATCGAGGAGCATGGGAAGATGTCGTGGGTAGTGAGTAGCGAGTAGGCTGAAGACGCAAACTTTGGGTATGCTCGCTACTCGCTACGGCTGGCTCATCCGAGCCAGCTCAACGGGTGGTTCGGATCGTCGAAGCCGAAGACCTCCTGGCAATATTTCACCCACGGGTCCATGTGCTCTGTCGGAGGCGCGTCAAAATGGGTGCTCAGGCGTGGCGGCGATTGACCGGTCCCACGCTACCCGGCACGGGAAGGCGGTCCATAGGCCAAAGGGAGTAATCGCCACTTGTGCCGCCGCGCGCGGGCGTGCAAGCTGCCCGCATGCCCTCGTCCGACCGCGCCGCCCTGCTGGTCCACTACGCCGCCATGATGGAGGAGGTGCCGGTCGGCCTGCTCCTGCTCGACTGGGAGCTGCAGCCCGTGTGGTTCAACGCCGAGGCCGCGCGGGCCTGCGCGGTGTGGAACCACGGGGAGCGCCGCGCCGCCGCCCTGCGCGCCCGCAGCGCCTTCCGGCTGCCGGTCCCGCTGGCCGAGACCTGCCGGGCGCTGCGCGCCGCCTGGCCGGACGGCGAGGCCGCCGGCCCGCCCCAGGTGGTGAGCGACCACACGCGCGGCCTGCACGCGCGCATCAAGCTGCACGCGCCCGCCGGCAGCGAACCCCCGGCCTTTCACGTCCAGCTCGACTACCGTCGGCCGCGCGGGGATCGCGAGCGCCCGCTTTCCCCGGGGGCCGTCGCCCTGCTCGCACGCCTGACCGAGCGCGAGCGCGAGGTGGCCATGCGCGTGCGCGAGGGCCTGCGCACCACGGAGATCGCCGCCGAGCTGCGGCGCAGTCCGCTGACGATCAAGACGCAGCTCGCCGCCGTCTTCGGCAAGCTCAGCGTGCGCGGCCGCACCCGCGTCGCGGCCCTCTTGAACCGCTGAGCGTGCGTCAGGCGTGACATCCGGCTCCGACCCTGTTTCATTCGCCCGCACATGAGCGCGCTCAAGTCGTCTGGCATTTCCGAGGAAAAATTCCGGCCCTGGCTCCAGCGCGAACTCGCCCGCGCCCTCAAGCTCGGCTTGGTGCTGCTGGTCGCCGGCGCGGCCTCGGTGTGGGGTCTGACCGCGGTGGCGCCCGCGGTGGTCGGCGGCTGGTCCCGGTTCAACTACCAGCTGTCCGGCGTGGCGCTGGACCAGCACCCGCTCGCGCTGGCCCGCACCTTCGCCACCCGGCTGCGCGAGAGCGAATACGGCTGGAGCCCGCTCCGCTTCGCGACCCCCTTCAACGTCACCACCGCACGGCGCGCCCTGCGCCGCGACTATCCCGAGGTGGCCAGCGTGGCCAATGGCGTGCCGCAGATTCCCCGGGCGGCCGCGTTGCAAAGCGCCGATCCCGCCCGCTACGAGCAGCGCGTGGCCGCCTACCTGCAGCGCTATCACCGCATCGAGGCGGGCCGCTTTACCCGGCTTTACGACCGCGACGACCTGTTCTCGCCGCCCAATGCCAACGTGAAGCTCGGCCTCTTTGTGACCAAACTCTTCGGCCTGTCCGATGCCCTGCTTTTCACGCTGGGCGCCATCCTGCAGGGAGGTCCGGCCGGCGTGGTGCTCTTCGGCACCGTGCTCGCCCTCACCGCGCTGCCGCTCTGGCGGTCCCGCCGGCCCGCCCGCACCTGGTTGAAGTTCATCGCGTGGCCTACCCTGGCCAGCACCCTCGTGTGGGCCGCCATCCTCATCATGGCGGTCTCGGCGGCGTTGTTTGGCGGCCTGACCCCGAACACCTCCGCGCTCGCGCTGTTCGCCACCCTCCCCTTGCTGTCCGTGCTCGCCCACCTGCCGCTGCACCTCGCCGAGACCCTCCTGTTCAGCCGGCCCGCGCCGCCGGCAAAGTGGGATGGGGTAGACCGGCGGAAAAATCGCGCGCCCGAGCCGCCGCGGCCGCCGGGCGAAACCACGCCGCCGATCGGCGGCGCGTAGGTCTGGTGGAGGCGGGGTGAGGGCACTCCGCCTCCAAAAACAGCGAGCCCGTTAAAGCAACCGACCGTCTCACCCTTTCGGAGTAACCCGCCTACCCCGCCGAGGAGCACGACGTCTGGCGCACGCTTTATGAGCGCAGGGAATCGCTGCTGTCCCCCCCGCGCCCCCCTGAGTTCCTCGTCGGTCTGCTCGCCCTCGAGTTGGAGAAGGATCGCATTCCCCGCGCTGGCCGACGTTTCCCGAAAATTGCAGCGCGCCACGAACTGGCAGATCGCCCGCACGCCGGGGCTGCTCGCCGCCCATGATTTCTGCTCCTACCTCGCCTGCCGCAACTTTCCGTGCCCCGATTACCTCCGGAGCCGCGGGGAACTCGAATCCACGCCCGCGCCGGATTGCTTCCACGACATCTCGGCCACACGCCGATGCTCATACACCCTCGCTTCGCCAACTTCTACCAGAAGATCGGCCAGGCCGCGCTCGTCTGCCAGGACCCCGCCGTCGAGGAAGGCCTGACGCGCATCTACCGGTTCACGGTGGAGTTCGGGCTGATTCGCAGCCCCGAGAGTCCGCGCCTCCACGGCAACGGCCTCAGTTCGTACGCGGGCGAGACGCAGCACAGCCTGACCGATCAGGCGAAGCAGGTGCCCCCCCGGCCCGAGACACTCGCGGCGCAGCCCTACGACATCTGGCATTTTCAGGACAAGCTGTTCGTCATCGACTCCTTCGACCAGCTCGAGGACGAGTTCATCCGTTGGGCGCGAAACCACCGTTTGCTTTAGGCGCACTCCGCCCATCGGCTCGAGTATACTATTAGTTGACAGCCGGCCGGCCGGCCTGCTGTCAACTAATAGTATACTTATGGATCGGCCCGGAGGCTGGACGAAAAGGGCGTTCGTCAATCACCCCGTCGATTTCCGCCCCCTTTGACGCAGATCAAGGCGCCGGCGGCCAGATTGGCCGATACTGGAGGCATGCCAGGCCTCGACCTATCCGCCACTCTCCGGCAACTCCCGCCGCCGGCCCCGCCGCCCGCCGCCCGCGCCCCGGCGTCGGCCATTTTCCTGCCCAAGGAACACGGCTCGTGGTCCCTGGTGCTCGAGCCGCTGGCGCTCGGTTTGCTGGCGGCCCCCTCGCCCGCCGGCGCGGCGCTGGCCCTGGCCGCCTTGGCGGGGTTTTTTGCCCGCCGCCCGCTGAAGGCGGCGCTGGCCCCGGAATTCACCGCGCGCCGCCGGACCGCCCGGAAGACGGTCGTGATGCTTTCTGCGCTCGCCGTGGCCGGGTTGTTCGAGACGCTGGTGCTCGACGGGGTGACGGCCCTGTGGCCAGTGCTCCTGGCAGCGCCGCTGGGCGGACTGTTCGTCCATTTCGACCGCCAGAATGAATCGCGCGCGGCCGCCGCCGAACTGGCCGGCAGTGCGACGTTTGCCCTTCTGCCGGCGGTTTTCGCGACGCTCGCCGGCTGGTCATGGCCGGCGGCCCTGGCTCTGGCCGCGCTCGCCCTGGCCCGCAGCGTGCCGACCGTGCTGACGGTCCGCACCTGCCTCCGTCTCGCCAAAGGACAAAAGGCCGACGCTCGCTGGCCACTGGCTGCCGGTGCCGTGGCGCTCGGAGTGATCGGAGCGCTGGCGTCGCACCGGCTCGTGCCCGGGCTGAGCGTCGGCCTGGTCGCACTGCTGCTGCTCCGCACCGGGTTCTTCGTGACTTCGCTGCGGCCCGCCTGGCCGGCGAGCCGCATCGGAATGATCGAAGCGGCGATCGGCGTGCTCTACGTCGGAGTGCTCGCGTTCGCCTATCACCAACTCGGGGGATCTTTTAACGATACTTGAGACAGGTCAAGGTGTCCTCATCCGAACCGGAGTATGCTGGCCCCAAGCGAAACCCAAGAAATGCGTCATTCCTCCCAAGATTTGCCCGGTATCCTTTCTCAAAAACGCTACGCTATGCACCCGATCGTCATGAAAAATCCACGCATCCTCTCCGCCCTCGCGGTGGCCGGCCTCGTTTTGGCCGCCGCGTTCCTTACCGTCAGTCTAGTCGAGGCCAGCGAAGGCCCGACCGACGCCAAAGGCCCCGTCGTCCTTCCGCCCGCGGTGGTCGCCCTGCCCATCGAGCAGGCGATCCTCACTGCGCCCCCGCACGTCCCGCCGCCCATCAAGCGCAAGTTTGCCGCGCGCGTGGTGGTGAACCTCGAGGTGCGCGAGGTCGTGGCCCGGCTGGCCGACGGCGTCGAATACACCTTCTGGACCTTCGGCGGCAGCGTGCCCGGTTCGTTCATCCGCATCCGCGAGGGCGACGTCGTCGAGTTCCACCTCAACAACCACCCGTCCTCGAAGCTTCCCCACAACATCGATCTGCACGCCGTCACCGGCCCCGGCGGCGGCGCCGCGTCGACCTTCACCGCGCCGGGCCACAGCTCGCAGTTCACCTTCCAGGCGCTCAACCCCGGGCTCTACGTCTACCACTGCGCCACCGCGCCCGTCCCGATGCACATCGGCAACGGCATGTATGGCATGATCCTCGTCGAGCCCAAGGACGGCCTGCCGCCGGTCGACAAGGAGTATTACGTCATGCAGGGCGAGTTCTACACCACGGGCAAATACGGCGAGGAGGGTCTGCAGTCCTTCGACATGGCCAAGGCCATCGACGAGCGCCCGCCCTACATCGTGTTCAACGGTTCGGTCGGCTCCCTCGTCGGCGACAAGGCCATCACCGCCAATACCGGCGAACACGTGCGCATCTTCTTCGGCGTCGGCGGCCCGAACATCACCTCCTCCTTCCACATCATCGGCGAGATCTTCGACAAGGTCTACCCGGAGGCCGGCCTCAGCCTGCCCAACCATAACGTGCAGACCACTCTCGTCCCCTCCGGCGGCGCCACCGTCGTCGAGTTCAAGGTGGACGTCCCGGGCACCTTCATCCTCGTCGACCACTCCCTCACCCGCGCCTTCAACAAGGGCGCCCTGGGCATGCTGAAGGTCACGGGGCCCGAGGACCGCGTCATCTACTCCGGCAAGGAGATCGACGCCGTCTATCTCGGCGCCCAGGCCGAGGCCGGTTCTGAATCGGCCAAGCGGGAGACCGAACTGCTTTGGCAGATCAAAGTCGCGACCCAATCCAATCCCGTCATCGCCGGGCTCACCAAGGAAATGCAGATCGAGAAAGGCAAGCAGGTCTACCTGGGTCTGTGCTTCGCCTGCCATCAGCTTGACGGCAAGGGCCTGCCCGGGGCCTTCCCCCCGTTGGCTGGCTCCGACTACCTGCTCGCCGATCGCGACCGCGCCGTCCGTACCGTGCTGAAAGG
>JAYVZM010000123.1:0-14074 GCA_043783345.1 Verrucomicrobiota bacterium | reverse complement strand
CACTTGAACGGCTTGGCCGTCGGATTATAGGCTGCAATGAACGCATCGATGGCCTGATTCAATTCGGTGACGTTCTTGAAACTGGCCCCGGGCAGTGCCTTTCTGGAGAGGATGCCGAACCAGATTTCGACCTGATTGAGCCAGCTTGTGGAAGTCGGGGTGAAGTGAAAATGCACGTTGGGATGTTGCGCGAGCCAGGCATCACATTTTTTGTGCGTGCAGTAGTTGTCCAGAATCACATGCAGTTCGCGATCCGGCGGAGCCTCCGCCACGATTTGATCCATGAACTGCAGGAACTCGGGTCGGCGCTTGAGCGTTGTCTTGCTGGTCTGGATTTCGCCGGTGGCCACCTGCAGGGCGGCAAACAGATTCAGGGTGCCATGCCGCTTGTAGGTGCTCTTGTAGCCCCGCACGATCTTACCGCTGTCGGTTTCCACATAGCCGGCGGCCCGCTCCAAGGCCTGAATGCGGGGCTTTTCATCCACGCTGATGACCAGGGCATTCTCCGGCGGATTCAAATACAGCGCGATAATATTGGCCGCTTTCGCCGCGAACTGCTTGTCGGTGCTCACACACCACGAGCGCTGACGCTGCAAGCAGATGCCCTCTTTGCGCAGCACGCGCCAAACCGCATGCACCGAGCCCTTGACCGCCGCGGCCAGCGCTGGGCCGTCCCAACACGCCTGGCCCGGCGGCGGCGGCTTTTTCAAAGTCGCCAACACCCGGTTGCGAAAATCCCCGTCGTAGACCCGCTTGGCCCCCGGTCGGGGCGCATCCCTCAGGCCCTTCAGCCCATTTTCCGCAAAGCGCACCCGCCACTTGATCACCGTATTTGGCCGGGTGTGGCAGCGCCGGGCAATTTCCTTCACCCGTTCTCCGGCGACACAGCCGAGAATGATTCGCGCTCGCTCAACCGCTTGTTTTGACTCGGTTCGGCTCGCTGCCAGCCGCTCCAAGGTTTGCCTGTCCTCGTCGCTACACGTAATGCGAGTTGCTGTTCGGGCCATGCACCCGGCTTGACATATATCATCTATCATTGCAAGTAAGCACTAGCCGCCCAACTTACTGCTGTCCCGACTCCGGTCGGTCTCCGGCCTCCCTCCGCCGGGACAGCGCAAACCCAACCCACCACATCAACCCATAGTCGACGCCACGCCCGGTCCCCGGGAGGCATTGCATCGCTATTTCGCTGGCGGTGCCGGATTCCGGCACGACTGCCAGGCCAGAAAACGCCACTTGCCGTTCTCCTCGCGCCAGACAGCCAGAAAATTGAGATCGAGCAGATTTTTGTTCTCAACCGTGCCGGCATTGATCAGCACACGCCCGGACATCAGCACGACGCCCGGAGCGGCCGGCAGGAAGATGCGGGATTGATAATCGTAGCTCGTATAAACCGAGCGATGGCTGGCGATCGAGCCGACATAGGAAGCCTTGGTGTCGACTTTGCCATTGGAATGAGCGTAACGGAGGTCGTCCGATAAAATGACCTCCAAGCGCGCATGATCGGCGGCCAGGGAAGCGGCGACTCGTTCATCGTCGGCCGCGGTAACGGCTGCGATCAACGGGTCGGTTGTGGCCGCGGCACGGATGGCAACGAAGGCAAGGGCGGAGAGGGCAACATAACGGAGTAGTGATTTCATGGGATAGGGTGGCGGGGGGTTGTCGGCAGCAAATATTTGGGTCAGGGCGGGTCAAGCCGCGAGCGATTGATATGTGACTTACTTGAGGATTGCTCGGGCAAAAATGCCCGGATATCCCGGGTTCATGAGATCTGCCACTCCGCTGGTTCTGCTGCTTTCATTTATTTTGACGACAGTCATGGGCGCGCCGCTGAAAGTGCTGCTCATCGACGGCCAGAGCAATCACGACTGGCGGTCGACCACGCCCCATCTGAAGCAAATTCTGGAAGAGACCGGCCTGTGCCAAGTGGAGGTGGCAACTTCGCCGCTCAAGGCCGCCGACATGAGTTCGTTTCAGCCCAAGTTTTCAGACTATGCCGCAGTGTTGACCACCTACAACGGGGATCCCTGGCCGGAGGAGACCAAGGCCGCGCTTGTCGCTTATGTGAAGGGTGGCGGTGGTTTTGTCGTGGTGCATGCGGCGGACAATTCCTTTCCCGAATGGAAGGAATACAATGAGATGATTGGTGTTGGCGGGTGGGGTGACCGCAATGAAAAATGGGGACCTCGCCTTTATTGGGACGAAGGGAAGATTGTTCGTGACGATTCTCCCGGTCGCGGCGGCAGTCACGGGGATCGGCACAAATTCCAAGTCATCACCCGCACGCCAGATCATCCGATCATGCGGGGTCTGCCGACGGCGTGGATGCATGCGACCGACGAACTTTATGACCGGTTGCGCGGTCCGGCGGAAAATCTGACGGTGCTGGCCACGGCGTATTCGGATCCGGCGACGCGCGGCACCGGCAAGCACGAGCCGCTGCTGTTCACGATCGCCTATGGCAAAGGCCGCGTGTTTCACACCGCGCTCGGGCACAACGCCCGCGAGGATCTGACGGCCCAGCGCTGCGTCGGATTCATCGTGACGCTGCAGCGCGGCGTCGAATGGGCTGCGACCGGGGCGGTGACGCAGAAAGTCCCCGCGGATTTTCCCACGGCTGACGCCGTTTCAGTCCGCTGAGGTCACGGAATTTTCCGGTCCGGTTCGCCGAGCATGGGGCGCATGATCTTCGCCCGAAGTTGATAACCCGCGTGGTTGGGGTGCACGCGGTCCTCGACCCACAGGTCCTCGCGCGGCTGGCCGTCCGGCGTCAGCATCGCGTCCCAGAGGTCGATAAAGTGAAGATTTTTCTGGGACGCGACATAGTCCTTGATGATTTGGTTGGTTTTCTTGCGCAAATCGGCCTCGGACCAACGGCCGGGGCCGGGCGTGATGCTGCTGAATGCGATCGGCACCTCTGGCATGGTCGCGCGGACTCTCGCCACGAACACCTTGAACTCCGCCAAAACGTCCTCGGCAGACCGGCCATTATGCACATCGTTGCCACCCGCGTGCAGGATGATGAGCCGCGGCTGGTAGGGCAGGACGAGGCGGTCCGCGAAATAAACCAAGTCCGACAATTTGAAGGCATCGATGCCCCGATTGATGAGGGTGTAACCGGGCAGGTCCTCCTGCAGGGTTTTCCAGCGGAAGAACTGGGAGTCGCCCGCCAGGAGAATCGCCCCATGCGGCGGTGGCGTGCTTTTGTCGGCGTCCTCATAGGCGCGGACATTCTTTTCGAATGGGTGCTTCGTGGTCGCGGATTGGGTCTGGGAATTCCCCGGGAGGAACAGGGTGGCGGATAGGAGCAGGCAGCCAACGGGATGGAATTTCATTGGTCGGCAATCGGCTAGGGATGGGTTTCGTGGGCGATGGCGATGACATTGGTCCACCGCTCGAAGGGGGGATGCGGTTTGATCACAACCTCTTTCCGTGGTCTGATGCCAGCCAGTTCACCGGCGGTGGCCGACGGATTCCTGATGATTTCCTCCACCAGCCAGGCAACCTCATCGGGATGCAAGGCCAGATTGCGTTCGATGGGACGATTGGGGACTCGATCCCAAAATGGCGTGTCCACGGTGCCGGGGCAGACGGCATGCACGTGGATCGTCCGGCCGCCCTTGGCGGCGTCTTCTTTCATTTGCGAGGCGAGGTGCAACGTGAATTTGAGCTGGGCACCCTTGGCGGTGCCGTAGCCGATTTCCCGGTTCCAGGTGCCACCGCTGGCCAGCGAGCACACCTGGATGATATGGCCGTCGCCGGTCGCCGTCGAACGCAACTTGGGCAGCGCCTGCTTGGTGGTCAGGAAGGCGCCCGTGACCGCCACGTCGAGAATCTGCCGCCATTCCTTCTCCTCCAGTTCGTCGAGGGTGAGGCAATGGCCCAAGCCGGCGCTGTGGATCAGCGCGTCCAAGGTGGGCCCGGCAGCCGCGACGAGGCGCGCCACGTCCGCCGCCACGGTCACATCGCAAGGAACCACCTCGACGCGGCCCCCGGGGCCACGGAGGGCTGCCGCGACCGCTTCCAGCGGTGCCACCCGGCGCCCGCCGAGCACGACTTTCCAGCCGAACGCGGCCAGCCTCCGGGCAATGGCCGCACCGATGCCGGTGCCGGCTCCGGTGATGATGGCAACTTTCGACGGGCGGTCCCCGGATGCAGGCGTGGATTTTGAATTCATGGAGAGTTACTGAGGTGGACTTCAGCCGCTGCGATCAGCCGGCGCAGTCGATAGTTGTTGCGGAATTGAACTGGGCCAATCCCATTTCTGGTCTAATCATCGCACGGCCTCACCTCATCCATGATTTTATCCCCCGTCCGCTTCGTCCTTTCCCTCCTCGCGCTCTCCGCCACCGCCGTCGCCCAGCCCAAAGCCGGCGAGAATCCGGCGGATCATCTGCCGCCCCACATCCGCCGGTTGACCGCCTTCGGTGAGCGGCCCGACTGGTCGCCCGACGGGAAGAAGATCCTTTTTCTGACGAAGACCTTTGGCGATGCCATGGAGTATGACGTCGCCACCGGCGCGATCCACAACCGCACGGCGCACTATCCCCACTTTGGCTATACCCGGGCGCTCTACCTCTCCAACGGTGACATTCTGCTTTCCGGGCCCGATGTCTTCGATCCGAAGAAAGCCGCGCAGGCGCGCAATGAGTGCTATCTCTACGTGCTCGACCAGAGCGGCAGGAAACCGCCGGCACCACTGGGCGTGCGCTGCAACGAAGGCCCGGCCGTGTCGCGGCGGCGATTGCACTTTGCCTGGACGGAATGGGCCGCCCCGGCCGCGGGCGAGGACGGCCTCTCGACCTCCAAAATGTTCGAGGCCGACATCGACTACACAGCGGATGGCCCGAAGCTCGCGAACCAGCGGCTGATCCTCGATGGTCGCGACCTGCCGTTCCGCTGCACGATGGAGGTGCAGAATTTCCGCCCCATTGACGAAAAGGAACTCACCTTCAGCGCCTACACCGAACACGGCACCAAGTGCGACGTCTGCAGCATCAACCTCGAGACGAAAAAGATCACCAAATACACCGACTCGGCCGACACCTATGACGAGCCGGAGGGCATTTTTCCCGACGGCAGCGCCACGCTCGTGGAATGCGACCGGCAGTATCACGCGGGCATCAGCCGGATCGACTTGTGGAAACTCAAGCTCGATGGCAGCGGTGAATACACCCGCCTCACCTATTTCAGCGACTACCCCGGTTACAAATGCTCGAATCCCGTGGTGAGCGATGACGGGCGTTTCATCGCCTTCCAGATGGGCCGGTCCGGCGAGGCCGCCGGCGTTGGCCACGGCATTTTTGTCTACGACATTTCCAAGGCGCCTCCGCCCCCGGCCGGTTGATCGTTCTTTCCCGGCACCGGGCTTCTTCGCTCGGTTCCCCTCAAGCCACGGCGTAGGTCGCCAGCCGGCCGTGCAGCTCGAGCTTGAGTTCGCGGCACTCGGCATGCGCCTGCAATTCGAAGGTCCGCAGATTGAAACCGGGGAACATGTTTTGACGCAGCACCTGCCACTCCTCGGTCTCCTCGATCGGTCGGGCTCCTTTGACCGGCTTGTCGCCGGAGGAGCCCACATGGTTGTGCCGGCACAGGCTGCGGGCGAGTGACACGATCGCGACCAGCTCCTTGTCCTCAGTGGCCTGCTGGGGCGCATTGATCCAGCGCATCACATTGATGAAACGGCGGGGCAGGCCCTGCTTTTCCGCAAAGTGCGCCGCCATCACATCGGTGGTGCAGTCGAGAAAGAGCCGTTCCGCCTCGCGGAGGGTCACGCCGGTTTGGTAGGCATGCAAGAGGATGGCCTGCAGCCCGTGGGGATGCAGGCGCAGCAGCAGCAGCTTCCCGAGATCGTGCAGCAACCCTGCCGTATAGGCCGTCGCCGCCAGACTCGGAAGCTGGAGCGCTTTGCAGGCATGTCGTGCCATCCGGGCCGTGCCAATCTGAAACATCCAGAATTGCTGCCAGGTGAAAGTGGGCGGCAGGGACATCATGCGTTCCGGAGCAGTCACCAGACTGCGGGACTGCGAGGCCAGTTTCAACTCGCCCAGGAGGCCTACCGCCAGGCGGGGATCCTCGACCGCCGCGGGGTCGCTGCCTTCGGGTTTCTTGGCCCGGTTCGCGGCGATGAGCACCTGGGCCGCAAGGCCCGGATCCTTGTCGACGAGATCCATCAGGGGGTTGAGGCACGAGGGATGGCCGGTGGCCGCCATCTGGAAGGACGCGGCCGCCGAATCAATGACGGGGCATCCGGCTAGCGCGTCGAGTTCACGCTCGAGCTGCGGCCATTTCACCACCGGGCACCGCTTCTCCGCCCGGGCGTCAAACCAGAGGGCACGGTTGCGTGCTTCGTTTTTGCTGTTCTGTTCGTGCTCGGCGAGAAAATCGAGGGGCACCAGCGTGGAGTTGAGGTGCTGGAAGATCAGCCGCCCCGCGAACTCCAGCATGCGGGTGCCTTGCACAAACTCCGCCCAGTTGTCCCCGGCGGCGAGTTCAGTGAGGGCCTTGACGCAGTCCACGACGCCCCAGGCACCCGCCGCCTCCGCCTGGGCCGAGAGGACCGCCAGTTCCTCGCCGGCCTGACGAGCACCTTGGATTTCCGCCCATTTGAGCAGGGAAGGCCGCGCCAGTTCCAGGGCCGAGCGCAGGTCATCCAGCATTTTCTGCAGCATCACCGGCTCGTAGCCCATCATCTTGCAGAAAGATTTCTCCTCCTCGAAATGCCGGTCGCGCCACGGGTTGGCCGTGGCCTTGGCGATCTCGGAGAAAATGGAGTCGTCGTGGTAGGGTTTGATCAGGAAATTCTGCACGCGCAGCACCAGCCCGCGTTTCACCGCCTCCCGGTCGGCGCGCGCGGTGTAGACCACCACCGGCAGCAGCTTCAGCAGGCAGTCATTTTTGAGCCGCTCGATGAAGGGCAGGCCGGTGTCGTCCGTCTGGCCCAGGTCCACGAACACGAGATCCACGCCCACGTTGCGATTGATGAAGTCCCAAGCGTCCTTCGCCGAGTTCACGGCCGCGAAACGGTGGCTCCCCCGCGCCAGGATGCCTTGCATCGCGCGCCGCGCCGTCTCATTGGAATCGAGGAGGAGTATATTTGCCATGAAGAGGTGAACGCGCCGCACCGGACAGTTGTCTGTCCGGTGCGACGCCTGCTCTTTTCATCGGTCATTTATGACGAATCTGAACCGGATTAAGCCGCTTGCCGACCGGCGGACGGCTGCGGCGCCCCGCGCCACCGATTCAATCTTCCTCCGGGGGTGGGGCGGCCCGCAGCATCGCCTCTTCATGGTCAAGAAGTTGCTGGAGTGGACGGTGGACTTCGTCGGCGATTTTCCCGCTGCGCCAGAGCGCGTCCACCGCATGGCGCTCGGCGCGCAAAGCTGTGAACCGGTAGTGGTGTCCTGCCCGCCGCCGACTCCGGGCGCTGCGGCGGGTTTCGCCCTCGGCTTCCAGGGAGGCCAGGCGATGCTCGTATTCCGCGATCGCCTGGCCGAGCGCGGCATTGTGGTCGGGCGCGGTGGCCCCGGCTTCAAGCGCGCGCAGCGCCTGCAGCCCGGCCTCGACCGCGGTGGTCCGGGCCAGTCGCTCTTCCTGGGCGCGGCTGTCATCCTCGCGCAGCCCGAGGCGGTGAATCAGCGCCTCGAGGGTCGTGCCTTGCACGAGAAGCGTCACGGCGATCACACCGAACGCCAGGAAGATGACAATGTCACGGCCGGGGAAGGGCGAGCCATCGGGCAGCAGGAGCGGAATGGACAACGCGCCGGCGAGCGTGACCGTGCCGCGCATCCCCGCCCAACCGAGCACCAGCCCCGATGCGGGGCGCAGCTCCCGGGTGCAGACGCCGGTCACGAGAAACGGCAGGTAGATCCCCGAAAAGACCCACGCCAGGCGCGCGGCCATGGCGGTGACGGCAACCGCCCCCGTGAAGCTGAGAAGCTGGAGTGCCGTGTAGTGATTGCTCACCGCCCCCAGCAAAGAGGGGAACTGCAGGCCGAGGAGGACGAACGCGATGCCGTTGAGCCAGAAAATCAGCAATCCCCAGACGGCATAGGCGCTCTGGCGCGTCTCGACGTCCATGCGCACCGGGTCGCGCCAGCCAGAATAGAGACCGGCGGCGACAACCGCCAGCACCCCCGAGACGCCCAATTGTTCGGCGGCGAGATAGGCGGCGAACGGAGTCATCAGCGACAGCGTGATCTCGATCAACGGGTCGGAACTCTGGAGCCGTTGGAGCAGATCGCGCAGCCGGCCGATGCCATAGCCGACCGCCAGTCCGGTCGCGAAACCGCCGAGGGACATGAGGGTAAATCCGACGGCCATGCGGCGCAGCGAGAAACCGCCGGCCACGACGGCCGCAAGGGCGAACTTGAATCCCACGAGGCCGGTGGCGTCATTCATCAGGCTCTCGCCGTTGAGCACGGTCGTGAGTCGCGCGGGCACACGGAGCCGCTCGGTGATGGCGTTCACCGCCACCGCGTCCGTGGGGGAGACGATCGCGCCCAGCGCAAAGGCCATCGCGGGCGGCAGGCCGGGCACCAGCCACCACGCCACGAGCCCGACTGCCACGGTGGTGAAGAGCACGAGCCCGATGGCGAGCGTGAGGATGGCGCGCCGGGCGCGGACAAACTCGCGCAACGGCATCAGCCAGCCGTCGGCAAACAGCAGGGGCGGCAGGAAGCAGAGAAAGAAAAATCCCGGGTCGAGCGTGAGCCGCGGAAACACCGGCAACAGCGCGGCACCGGCGCCGCCGAGCAGGTAGGTGATCAATTGCGGCCACGGCAGCCAGCGCCCGACCACACTCAGGCTGGCGATCAGCAGGAGCAGGATCAGCGCGTGTTCGAATGCCGCCATGCCCGCGACGCTATGGCTTCAGCCCGGATCGTCGAGCGGGATTGCCGCAAGCCATGCCCAAAAATGGCCGGCGACGCTGGTCGCCGCTCTTCTCGTCCAGCGCGCCCCACCGGGATCAGGCCGGTGGGGCGGCAGTTCACAGGCTGACCCGATCACCCGGCTTCAGCAGGGACCGGCCGATGAAGGCTTTGCCATCCTCCGAGGTGGCGATGTTGCAATACCCCGAGTCATTTTCCAGGCAGGGGATGGGCCGTTCCCCATGCGCCTCGATGTAGCCCTCGAAGCGCACGGCGTTCCCGGCATTCCGGTCGATCACCTTAACGTTGTTGCCGAAGGCGTCGTCGTTTACCAGGGTGACGGTGGTCATTCCTCCCGTGCGCGGGATCAGCGGGGTCCCGATGAGGAGGGTGGTCAGCGCCAGGAGGCAGAGGCCTCCGATGAATCCGAATCGTGTGTTTCTGGACATGGTCTTTTCTTTTTAATGTTTGGGTGAGCTCACTGTGAGCATCACGGAAACGCGCCAGGCGGGTCTGTTCTTTCAACAATCTCGGCCGAGGTTACTGCTGATCGCTGGCGATCGGAATTGATCAACGCCCAAGTCGCGGCGAGACCGGGACCGGGGCAGAAGACGGCGGCCGGCGAGCCGAGGGCTGGATGGCCAAGGCGCACCGCTTTCATCGCCCGTCCATCCGGACAGAAAGAAGGGCCGCCTACCCCTAGACGGCCCCTCACTCCTAACACCTGCGCAATATGCCATGAGGATGACGCGCGGACAATGGGGTATGTGCCGTATATTACCGGCAGCTGGATGGCGTCCTCTGTCGGCATATGACCGGGAGCACAGACGCAGTTCAGGCTCCCGGCTGCTTCGAGGGAGGATGGTCGCGTTGGTAGGCAAGGGGGAACACCACGCGAAAGGCGGTGCCGTTGTCCCCCGAGCTGATCAGTTCGAGGCTCGCCTCCAGCAGTTCGCACAATCGTTTGATAATGGACAGACCGATGCCTTCGCCGGGAGGCGACGGCGTAGCCACCTGTTTGGTCGAATCGGCGTCCGTTGTTTGAAGGGTTCCTCCCCCGCGTGGTGTTATTCCCCTATGGATTGCCCGTGCGAGCTAAGAATCCAGCCCTGCCAAAAAAACCAGACCGCCCGGTTTGGCTCAAATTTCACGTCCTCGCCCTGCTCTTGCTGCACCCGCTCTGGGGGCAGGGTGGGGGCAATGGCCTGCATCCGGGCACGGTCTTCCAACAGGCGTGTCTCGCCGATCCGGACCAGACCTATGCGGTCTATCTCCCGTCCAGCTACACGGCAGACCGGGCCTGGCCGGTCATCTATTGTTTCGATCCCGCGGCAAAGGGCCGGCGGCCCGTGGAAAGATTGCAGGCGGCGGCGGAGACTTGCGGCTACATTGTCGTGGGCTCGAACAATTCCCGCAACGGCCAGTGGCGCGAGTCATTGGCGGCCGCGGGGGACATGATCAAGGACACGCTCCGGCGCTTTCATGTGGAGCGGGAACGCCTGTATGCCGCGGGCTTCTCCGGTGGCGCCCGCGTGGCGTGCGAGGTGGCGGGGCAACTCCGGCTGGCGGGGGTGATCGCCTCGAGCGGCGGTTTTCCCGGTCCGGTGCCGGACGAGGTGCCGTTTGTCTTCCTCGGCACGGCCGGCCGGGATGATTTCAACTACCAGGAAATGCGGAGGGTGAGCGCGACGCTGGACCAGCGCAACGTTCCGCACCGTCTCGCGCTATTCGACGGCGCCCATGAGTGGTTGCCGGCCTCCCTGGCCCCGCTCGCCTTGGAGTGGTTGGAATTGCAGGCGATGCGTCGCGGATTGACGCCCCGGAATGATGCCTGGATTCAGCAGCAGCTGAGCCGCCGCCTGCAGGCGGCGAAGGCGCTCAAAGGCGAAGGGGAGACTTACCTCGAGTGCACGGCCTTGCAGGCGGACTTTGACGGGCTGGCCGACACGCGCGAACTGGTCGCGCTGGCCAAGACCCTGAAGGATTCCCGGAGCGTTCGCCGGTATCTGGCCGCGGAGAAAAAAACGGACCGGGAAGAAGCTCGCTGGGACGCGCGGCTCGCGGCTGCGATTGCGCGAGCCCGGGCCGGCCCCCGCGCCGCTTCGGCCCTTGGTTCAGCCCGGTCCCCGGCGCCAACCGCGGGATGGCCGGAACAGCCGCCGGCCGGATTCGGCCGGAATGGCGGCGACGACATGTCGGCCGGTTCGCCACCCGCCTGGCCCGAATCCGCCGGCGTCGAAAACGGCGGGATGGCGGAGCCATATGATCAGTTCGAAGAATTGCGGGATGTCGTCACCGAAATGAATCATCTGCGGGAACGTGATCCCGCGGTGCGCCGCTCGCTCTGGGCGGCCACGGCGAGTGTCCGGGAATATGCCGGACGCAAACTGACGGAGCGCGATTATGCCGCGGCGGTCGAGGCCCTGGGCATCGCCATGGTCCTGCAGCCGGAGGACTCCTCCCTGGATGTTCAGCTCGCCTGGGCGTATGCGCTGCAAGGCCGGAAATCCTCCGCGCAGGACAGCCTGCAGGCGGCGGTCAAGAAAGGCTTCAACGATCCGGAGCGTCTGCGTGGGTTGCGCCAGGCGCTCGCGAGCGATCGGGCCGGGATTCTGGAGCTCGAGCCATTTTCCGTGCGGTCCAAGCGGACCGTGCATACCTCTTTCGGCCTCAGCCTGCTGATCACGGCCGAAGCGGAGACCAGGCAGATCCTCAAAATCATGATCGTGGACGTGGCCGATGAATCGGAGGCCATGGCCAGGGGCCTCGGCCCAGGCGCCGAGATCATCAGTGTGAATGATCGGAGCGTCCACAGTCTGGCCGCGAATTTCCGGGCCGACAGCGAGTTTGGCCGGCTCTTCATGAACCGCAAAAAGAGCGACCGGATCGACCTGGCCGTCGTCAAGCAACCGGGGGAAAGGCAGACCACGTTGACGCTGACCCAGGGTCGCGACGCCTATTCGATCGATCATCCCGGAATCAGCTGGGAAGAGCCCTAGCTGGCTCGGCGCACATCAAAAACGAAGGGCCGCCTGCCCCAGGCGGCCCTTCACCCCTAACACACGCGATCACTATGCTTCAGCCGCCCGCTTCTCGCCATGGGGTATGCCCCGTATTCCGGGGGTGAGGAAGACGGAGGTCGCTGGCGGGTGGGCCGAGGCGATTGCGTAGTTGGAGACCCCACTGGGCAGCAGAGCCAGGCACTGGGCGGGGGCCAGGGCGCCTCCCGCGATTGAGCCGTCACCACCGTCACCCGCGCTCCGATTCGCTGTCCAAGACTCACGAAGACGGCGATTCCTTGCACAGCCCGGCCGCGGAACCCGACTATCAAAAGCCCATGACTGAACCTCCCGCTTTTCTCCGTTCACTCCGAGGCCGTCGAGCGCTCATTACCGGCGCCAGTTCCGGCATCGGCGAAGCGATCGCCCAGCGGCTGGCCGCCGCTGGCGCCACCGTGATCATCGTTTACCGGTCGCACGCGGCCGCGGCCCGGAAAACAGTCGCGGCCATCAAGGGCGCCGGGGGCGAGGCGATTGCCCTGCGCGCCGACCTGGCCAGGGAGCGCGACATCAGATCGCTCTTCGCGCAGGTTGCCAAAAAAATCGGTTCGCTCGATATTCTGGTCAACAGCGCCGGCCTGGAAACGAAGCGGCCCATCCTCACCATGCCGGCGAAGGACTGGGATCAGGTGATGAACGTCAATCTGCGCGCGGTTTTCCTCTGCTCCCAGCTGGCGGCGCAGAGCATGGTGAAGATAAACCGGGGCGTGATCATCAACATCTCTTCCGTGCATGAGGTCATCCCGTGGGCCGGCTACGCCCATTACTGCGCGTCGAAGGGCGGTCTCGGGATGTTGATGAAAACCATGGCGCTGGAACTCGCCGGGAAGGGCGTCCGGGTCAACAACGTCGCCCCCGGCGCCATCGCCACGCCGCTCAATGAATCCTGGCTGCACGACACCGCGAAGCGCCGGCAGGTGCTGCGGCTGATTCCCGCCCGCCGCATCGGCCGCGCCGAGGAAGTGGCCGGCGCCGTGCTGTATCTGGCGAGCGACGAGGCCTCGTATGTGACGGGCACGACTCTCTTCATTGACGGCGGCATGACATTATATTCGAGTTTCCTCGGGCAGGCCTGACTGCAAACCTCCCTTTGTGAACCAAGACTCCATCGCCTTCGGGGCCCCCGGCATCGAGCCGCGCTGGACCTCCAGCGCCAAGGACGGCGTCGGCACGGCGTATCACAGCAGCTCCTGCCTGTGGTTCACGCTGAGTCACGGCATCGTCAACGAAATCTATTTTCCCTTCGTCGACACGCCGAACACGCGCGATCTCCAGTTCCTGATCACCGATGGCGAGACGTTTTGCCATGAGGAGAAACGCGACCTGCTCCACCAGACCGACTACCCGGAGAAGAACGTGCTGCTCTACCGTCTCACCAATTCCGACCCGGCGGGCCGCTACCGGCTCATCAAGGAAATCGTCGCCGACCCGCATTCGCCCGTGCTGCTGATCCAGACCCGCGTCGAGATCCTGGACGCAACCCTCCGCGGCAAGCTGCGGCTCTACGTGCTGCTCGCACCCCACCTGAAAGGCACCGGCGGACACAATTCCGCGCGCTGGTGCGGCATCGGCCACCGCAAGCTCGTCCACGCCTGGCGCGAGGAGGTGAGCCTGGTGCTGGGTTGCGCGCCCGATTTTGCGCGCCGCTCGGTCGGGTTCGCGGGGGCCAGCGACGGCTGGCAGGATCTGATGGACAATTTCAAGATGGACTGGGAGTTCTCGCAGGCCGATGACGGCAATCTGGCGATCACGGCGGAGGTGGACCTGTCGGCCGGCCTGGAGTTCACGATCGGAGTCGGCTTCGGCCGCTCGCCCCAAAGCGCCTCCACCCAGCTCGAGCAGGCCCTCGCCACTCCCTTTGCGCAGGCGCGCAAAAAGTTTGTCGACCAATGGCAGCGCACCCGGTCCGAACTCGATTTGAGCGCGCACACCGGGGACGGCGGGGGAATGGTCCGCCTGAGCCAGTGCCTGTTGCTCGCCCACGAGGACAAGACGTTTCCCGGCGCCTTCGTGGCGTCGTTGAGCATTCCCTGGGGGGAGGCGAAGGGCGACCAGGAGCGCGGCGGCTATCATCTCGTCTGGACGCGCGACATGGTCCAGACCGCCACCGCCCTGCTCGCGTGCGGCGCGACGGAATCGCCGCTG
>JAYVZM010000122.1:0-14088 GCA_043783345.1 Verrucomicrobiota bacterium | reverse complement strand
CAGCGGCAGGGCGATCAGCAGGGCGAAGACGGTGGTCGTCGTCGCGAGCAGGAAGGAGTTGGCCAGGCCGCCGAGATAGATCGGATCGGTGAGCAGGGACGCCAGGTAGGCGAAGGTCAGTTTGCCGTCCGCATCGATGAAGCCGCCCTTGAGGATCTGCCAGATGGGCCAGAGGAAGAAGGCGCAGAAAAACGCGAGCGTGAGGGCGAAGACCAGCCGCGCGAAGTTTTTCGACATGCAACCGATGGAATGCACGTCGGCGGGATTTGTGACAAGGGCGAACTGCCCGCGCCCGTTCCGGCGTTGCCCAGCGACTACTTGACATTTTTCCAAGGCCACCCGACCTATCTGGGGACGATGTCGCGCCGTTTCCAGTTCGCCGCCTTGTTCCTGCTAGCCCTTTGGCTGCCGGCGACGATGCATTGCGCACTGGAATCCGCCGGCTTGATTTTTACTTCGTCGCTCTGCGCGGACGGGTCAAATGATCACTGCGCGGGCGACAACTGCACCCAACTGGAGGACGGCCTGTTCAAGCAGCAGACGGACGAACTCCAGGTCATGTCGCCGGATCAGTTCGTCTGTGACGGTTTCCTTTGCCTGCACCTTCCCCCGGTAGCGGCTTTGGCTGAACCCATCGTCCAACCGTCGGACCAGCCCCAGAATTGGGTCACGACCTGGCATTTTGTGCGACGAGCCGCGCCATCTCCGCGCGCTCCGTCCCTGTTCCTCGCCTGATCAGTCCCTGCGCGGACTGATGGGCGTTTTTCCAACCTGCGCCGACGCCTGCGCGCGTCGCGTCTCTCCGGGCTGTGCCATGCCCGCACTCGTTCGCCCACGTTTCCTTCAACCCATCATGATTGTTCCCAAATCTCCTCTTTTCATTCTTTCTCTCGGCGCAGCGCTGCTCGTTACTCCGCGTGCATCGTGCGCCGATGAACCAAGTCCTCCCGCCTCGGGCGAAAAACTTACACTTGCCGCAGCCATAACCGAGGCGGTGTTGCAGAGCCCCGCGCTGCGCGTGATCGACGCCGAAGTCGAAGCGGCGCGTGGCGAGGTGCTCACGGCCCAAACGAGGCCGAGCCCGGAGTTGAGCTTCACGCCCGGACTAAAACACGTCCGCGAGCCCGGCAATTCGCACAACGAATTCAAGGGCTCAGTCGCATTGAGTCAGGTTTTCCTTTTTCCAGGCCGGCGCGAACTGCTTATTTCGATTGCCCAGCGCAATGTGGAGCTACGGAAACTCGGCATTGAAGGGCTGCGGTTCCAACTCGCAGCCGCGGTGCGTAAATCGTTCTACGAACTGCTCGCCGCGCAAAGCATTATCGCGCTGCGCCAACAGCAAATCGAGTCGGCGAGGACTTTTCAACAGTCGGCGGCCAAGCGCGCGGAGAGCGGATACGCATCCGATTTCGAAGCGGTCAAAAGTCAGGGTGAAGTGATCAACGCGCAGAAATTATTGCGCATGGCGGAAGGGCAAATCGCCAGCGCCCGCGTTGAGCTGAACGCCTTGCTCGGCCGCGACCCGTTAGCGCCGCTTGAAATTGCGGGCACACTGGACAGCGCGCCGACGGAGCGGCCACTTCCGGCGTTGCTGTCACTGGCCTATGAACGGAATCCGAGCATTCGGGTGCAGGAAATGCAGGCGGAAATCGCCGGAATGAACGTGCGCAAAACGCGACTGGCCCGGCGTCCTGACTACGCAATCGGACCCGCGCTCGAATATAGCCGGTCCGAGCAAGTGATCGGACTCAGTGCGACGATTTCGCTTCCGCGCAAAAATTACGGGCAGGGAGAGATTCTGACCGCCACGTCCGAACAACGCCGCGCGCTCGCTGAAATCGAGCGCTTGCGCCGCGAGATCGCCGGCGCCGTAGCCAAGGCCTCCACGCAGCTCGCGACCGCCCACTCGCTCCTCACGCTCTATCCTCAACCCTACCTCGACCAACTGAAGGCGGTCGTCGAACAGGCCGAACGCAGCTACGCGCAGAACGCCACTTCGCTGCTCATCTACCTTGACGCCAAGCGCACGTATTTCGACACGCTGGCCAGCTACTATGAAGCCATCGGCAATGCCGCCGCGAGCCGTGCCGAACTCGAATCAGCCCTTGGCGTGCCGCTCGAATCCATTCCCTCCCTTTCCACTCCTTAACAATTGACCATGAAATCATCCCTCTTATCCACCGGCGCCGCTTTGGCGCTGCTCCTCACCCTGAACGGTTGTGAGAAAAAAGAACCGGCGAAACCCGCTACGGAAGCGAAAGCCGACGCCAAGAAGCACGAGGAAAACGTCGTCACGTTGACGAAGGAAAATCTCGCCCGGGTGACCGTTGCCGCCGAGGTCGTGACCCGCGGCAGCCTCGGCATGACGCTCAAGGCCGTGGGTCGCTTGAGCGAGAATCTCAACAAGACCGCCAAGGTCACCAGCACCCTCGAAGGCCGGCTCAGCCAGCTCAACGTCGATCTCAACGACCGGGTGAAGGCCGGCGATGTGCTCGGCCTCGTGCAGACCCCCGAGTTGCTCGGCAAGCCGCTCGAACTTAAGGCGCCGATTGACGGCAGCTTCACCCAGCGCAAGAGCACGGTCGGCGAACTCATCGGCAAGGACACCGAAATCTACACCATCAGCGACCCGGCCGACCTGTGGGTCCTGGCGGAAATCAAGGAGCGCGACATCGCGGCGGTGCAGGTCGGACAGGAAGCGGTCTTTTCCGTGCTGGCCTATCCGGGGGAAACTTTTCACGGCCAGGTTGTCCTTCTCGGCAACCGGGTTGAATCGGATTCGCGCACGCTGGAAGTGCGCATTGCAGTCAGCAATGCCGACGGCCGTTTGAAGCCGGGCATGTTCGCCGACGTGGAAATCGCCACGACGGCCCTCCAGGGCGTGCTGGTTATTTCCGACTTGGCGCTCCAGACGCTGGAAGACGAGCATATCGTCTTCGTCGCACTCAGCGACACCAGGTTCGAGAAACGCACGGTCAGGATCGGGATGGAGCAGCGTGGCCGCATGCAGGTGCTGGATGGACTGAAGGAGGGCGAGCGCGTTGTCACCGAAGGCAGTTTCATTTTGAAATCGGAACTGCTCAAGGGCGAGTTGGGGGAGGAGTAAAAATGATCAACGCTATCCTCAATTTTTCCGTCCGCCAGCGGATGCTGGTCATCCTGGCGACATTGGTGCTGACCGGGTTCGGCGTTCTGGCGCTCAAACAGATTCCCATCGATGCGTTTCCCGACGTCACGAATGTGCAGGTGCAAGTGCTCGCCTCGGCCGGCGGCATGTCGCCCCCCGAGATCGAAAAACTGGTCACGCGCCCGCTCGAATGGAGTTTCGCCGGACTGCCGCGCCAGACCGAGATCAGGTCGGTTTCCAAGATCGGTCTGAGCCTGATCACGGTGGTCTTTGAAGACGGCGTGAATGACTACTTCGCGCGCCAGTTGGTCAGCGAGCGGCTGCAAAGCGTGCGGGCCAGCCTGCCGGAGGGGGTCGACGTCCAACTGGGGCCGATCAGCACCGGCTTGGGCGAGATTTATCAATACCGGCTCGTCAGCAAGGATCCGAAATACGACATCACCGAACTGCGGACGATCCAGGACTATATCGTGCGGCCGATCCTCCGCACCGTTCCGGGTGTCACCGAAGTGAATTCATTCGGTGGTCTGGTGAAGCAGTATCAGGTCATCGTCAACCCTGACCGTCTCGCGTCCTTCGGCCTCACCCTGGCGCAGGTGTTCGAGGCGCTGGAAAAGAACAACGCCAACGCCAGCGGCAACTTCATCGAGCACAAGTCCGAGCAATATATCGTGCGCGGGCTGGGACTGGTGAAAGGGGTTCGCGACATCGAAAACATCATCGTCACGGCGCACGATCATACGCCGATCTACATTCGCGACCTCGCCGAGGTCAAAATCGGAGCGGAATTGCGTCAGGGCGCGTTCTCGGCCAATGGCGAGGGAGAGGGGGTGGCCGGCATTGTGCTCATGCTGAAAGGCGCAAGTGGTCGCGATGTCGTCAATGCCGTCAAAGCCAAGCTGCCGTCGATTCAGAAGGCTCTGCCGAAAGGCGTGGAGCTGCTGGCGTTCTACGACCGCACCGAACTCGTGCAAAAGGCCATTCACACCGTGACCAAGGCCCTGCAGGAGGGCGCCATCTTCGTTTTGCTCATCCTCATTGTCCTGCTCGCCGATGTGCGCAGCGCCATCATCGTCACGCTGGTCCTGCCGCTGGCGGCGCTCTTCGCCTTCATCCTGATGCGATGGTATGGCCTGAGCGCGAACCTCATGTCGCTCGGCGGCCTGGCCATCGGCATTGGCATGATGGCGGACGGCGCGGTCGTCATGGTGGAGAACGTCCATCGTCATCTCACGAAAACACCTGCGCAGGAAAAGCACGTTCACGCCGGCAAGGTGGAGACCGTGCTCTATGCCGCCAAGGAGGTCGGCCGGCCCATCGTCTTCGGCATCGCGATCATCATCATCGTGTTTCTCCCGCTGTTCACACTGGAGGGTTTTGAGGGCAAGATGTTCTCGCCCCTTGCATTCACGATCTCGTTCGCCCTGCTCGGCTCGCTCATCCTCTCGCTGACGCTGGTGCCCACACTCTGCACGTTCTTCCTCAAGCAGGAGCCGTTGGCGCGCGACCCGTTTCACATCCGCTGGCTCAAGCAATTTTACCTCGCCACCCTCAAACCCTGCGTGGGGCATCCGTGGCCGGTGGGGATCGCCGCCCTGCTCGCGCTCGGCGGAGCGTTTTCGCTCGTGCCACGGATCGGCACGGAATTCCTCCCGACCCTCGACGAAGGCTCGGTCGGCGTGCAGACGTTCCGCATCCCCAGCATTTCCATGACTCAGACTATCGCGTTGCAGACCCAGGCGGAGAAGCTGCTTAAGCAGTTCCCCGAGGTCATTGATGTGATTTCCAAGACCGGCCGCGCCGACATCGCCTCCGATCCGATGGGCATTGAGATCAGCGATGTCATCGCAACACTCAAGCCACGCGAGGAATGGACGACGACCAAATCCAAGGAGGAACTGGTCGAGAGGATGCGTGCTGCCCTGGCGGAACTGCCGGGAGTGGCGTCCAGTTTCTCGCAGCCCATCGCGCTGCGGGTCGATGAGTTGGTGAGCGGCGTCAAGTCCGCCATTGGGATCAAGCTCTTTGGGGACGATCTCGATGTCCTTAAGCAACGGGCCGAGGCGGTCGCGCGCGTCCTCGCCAAGGTGTCGGGATCGACTGACATCAACGTGGAAAAAGTCAGCGGCCTTGCCTATCTCCAGATCGAAATCGACCGCGACAAGATCGCTCGCTACGGGATCAACGTCGCCGACATTCAGGACATCATCGAGACCGCCATCGGCGGCAAGGAGGCGACCAAGGTTTACGAAGGGTTGAAAGTTTTCGGCTTGGCAGTGCGTTTCCCCGAAACCGCCCGCAACGACGTCGAGCCGATCCGCGAAATCCTCGTCCCGTCGCCCCGCGGCGCGCTCCTGCCGCTCGGACAGTTGGCCAAAGTTTACGTCACCGAAGGCCCGGCGCAGATCAGCCGGGAGATGGGCCAGCGCCGCATCGTCGTCGAATGCAACGTAACCGGCCGCGACCTCGGCGGCTTTGTCGCCGAAGCGCAACGAAAAATCGACGCGTCGGTGAAGCTGCCTCCCGGTTACTACATCACCTGGGGCGGCCAGTTTGAAAATCAACAACGCGCCATGAAGCGCTTCTCCATCGTGGTGCCCATCACCATTGCGGCGATCTTCCTGCTGCTTTTCGGCTCGTTCAACTCGGTCAAGCAGGCGTTTCTCATCATCCTGAACATTCCCTTCGCGCTGATCGGCGGCATCATCGCTCTGGTCGTGGGCGACTTCAATCTGAGCGTCAGCGCGAGTGTCGGCTTCATCGCCCTGTTTGGCGTCGCGGTGCTCAATGGCGTCGTGATGGTCAGCTACTTCAACGAGCTGCGCCGCGAAGGCATGAAGGTCGGCCTCGCGGTGATCGAGGGCGCTGTGCTCCGGCTGCGCCCGGTGCTCATCACCGCGAACGTCGCGGCGCTCGGTCTCATCCCGATGCTCTTCGCGACCGGTCCCGGCAGCGAGATCCAGAAGCCGCTCGCCGCCGTGGTCATCGGCGGCCTCGTCAGCTCGACGCTGCTCACGCTCTACCTCCTGCCTACACTCTACAACGTCTTCGAGCGGGACGAGCGCCCCGCGCCGGTCATGCGCCTGCCCGAACCACCCTCAACCCAGGAACTCACCTGAATGCGGCAGGCTGTGGTTCGGGTGCATTGATTTTCCCCGATGGCTTCACTCTCTTTCAGCGGATCGGTGGCGCTACGCTCAATCCACGTAGCGTTCCAGCACGCTGAGCAGTTCACGCAGCTTGCGGCGCGCGTCGACCGGGGAGGAGGCCTGTTCGATGCAGTGCTCCATGTGCGAGTGGATGAGCTTTTCGGAAAGCGCCTTGATGGCCCGCCGGGCCGACACCAATTGCATGAGCACCTCCGGGCAGTCGTAGTCGGTGGCCAGCCTGCGTTCGACGGCGTTGAGCTGGCCCGTGATTTTGCGCAGTCGGACGGTCAGGGCCTGGGTTTCCTCCGGGGAATGAGACTCGCGGGCATTGGACATGAGGCCGAGGCAAACGGGAAAACCGCCCCCGCGCCAGACGATAATCGGGCTTGCCTATATGGGGGTAGGGGGCATAGGTCATGCCGATGAATACCACGGTTCTCACCACCATTGCGGTCACCGGCTTTACCATCGCCTTCCTGCACGCGGCGATTCCGACCCACTGGCTGCCGTTCGTCCTCACCGGGCGCGTGCAGAAGTGGAGCCGGGGCAAGACCCTGCTCGTGACGGCCGTCTGCGGATCGGGCCACGTGCTTTTTACCGCCCTGCTCGGCTTCCTCGTGGCCTGGCTCGGGTTTGCCCTCAACGAGCGCGCGGGCGCCTGGTTCCCGCGCATCGCGGGCGGGGCACTGCTGGTGTTCGGGTTGTTCTATGTCTACCGCCAGTTTTCCGGGCACGGCCACGGGCACAGCCACCTGTTGGGTGGGCATCCTCACCCGGAGCATGCCGAGAGCGACGAGCAGGAACACGGTCCGCATGACGGGCCGCTGGTCGAAACCGGTCACGGCCGCATCGAATTGAGCGTATTCGAGACCGGGGTGCCGCCGCGTTTCCGGCTGTTCTTTTCCGACGCCAAGGGGCGCGGGACGGCGCCGCCGGCGCCCGCCAGCATCGGACTGAGCACGCTGCGGCCTGACGCCACCCGGCAGGTCTTCACTTTCAAAGCGGGGCCGGGTTACCTGGAGTCCAATGAGGAAATTGCCGAGCCGCACGAGTTCACCGTCCTGGTGGAGCTGAAGCACGGCGGCCATGCCCACAAGCATAAGATCCAGTTCGTCGAGGATCATCAACACGGCCAACCGGGCCACGGTCACGACCACACGGAGGTGGCGGCAAGGCCGCCCACACCGGCGAAGTCCGATTGGGCCGCAATCGTGAGCCTGTTCGTGCTGCTCACCTTCTCGCCCTGCGAAGGTTTCATTCCCGTGTATGTCTCAGGTGTGCGCTATGGCTGGAGCGGTTTCGCGCTTCTCACGGCGATTCTTTCGATCGGCA
Source organism: Verrucomicrobiota bacterium (assembly GCA_043783345.1). Taxonomy (GTDB): domain Bacteria; phylum Verrucomicrobiota; class Verrucomicrobiia; order Opitutales; family Opitutaceae; genus Lacunisphaera. Next base: position 6,480 of record JAYVZM010000122.1, on the reverse strand, counting down.
CGGTGCTTGGCATGGTGGTGTTCACCTGGCTCACCCTCGTTGGCCTCGAAAAACTGAACCTGAAATGGACCGAGCGTTACGAGAGCGGGGTGCTCGGGGGGCTGCTCTGCCTCCTCGGCCTGCTCGTAATGTTTTTTGAGAAGTAACTCGAAACCTTATGGCCTCCCACGATCACAGCAACCAACCCCATGATGACCACGAGCACGCCGGCGAGGGTTGTGACCATGAGCACGGCAGCAGCGGGCTCGTCACCTGGAGTCTGGCGGTCTCGGGCGTGTTGGTCGGCGCGGGCTTGCTGCTGCGCGGACTTCAGGTTGGCCCCGCGATGTTCTCCCTCGGAGTCTTCGTCGCGGCAATTGTCGTCGGCGGATGGATGCTTCTGCCGGGCGCGTGGGCGGCCGTGCATCAGTTGCGGCCCAATATCAGTTCGCTCATGGTCATTGCCGTTGTGGGCGCGTCCGTCATCGGCGAATGGGCCGAGGCCGCCACGGTGGTGTTTCTCTTCGGGGTGGCCGAATGGCTGGAAGGGTGGGCGGACCGCCGGGCCCAGCGCGCCGTCGAGGCGTTAGTGGAAATCGCGCCGCAGACCGCCACCGTCCGGCGTGACGGCCAATTCGTCGAGGTGTCCGTCGAGGAGGTGAAGGCAGGTGAAACGGTCGCGGTGAAGTCCGGGATGAGCATCCCGCTGGACGGCGAAGTGCTGGCGGGCGAATCGGCCGTCAACCAGGCCCCGATCACCGGCGAGTCCGTGCCGGTGGACAAGAAGAAGGGCGACACGGTTTTCGCCGGCACGGTGAACGGCGAGGGTTCGCTGGAAGTCCGCGTCACCAAACTGGCGGGTGACACGACGCTCGCCCGCATCATTCGCCTTGTGCAGGAGGCGCGGGAGCAGAAAGCGCCGACGCAGCGTTTCGTGGATGTGTTCGCCCGCTATTACACGCCAGCGGTGACGGTGCTCGCGCTGCTCGTCTTCCTGCTGCCACCCCTGCTTCTGAACGGTGATTGGTCGCAATGGCTTTATCGCGCCTGCGTGCTGCTCATCATCGCCTGCCCATGCGCGCTGGTGATCTCGACGCCGGTGAGCATCGTCGCGGGCCTGACCGCGCTCGCGCGGCGCGGCGTGCTCGTGAAGGGCGGCGCGCCTCTGGAATCCATCGCAAGGCTCAAGGCCCTGGCGGTGGACAAGACGGGAACGATCACGGAAGGGAAACCGCAGGTGCAGGGGGTGGAAACGCTCAACCAGAAATCCGAGCAGGAAATCCTGCGGATTGCCGCAGCCATTGACGATCACTCGCCGCATCCGCTGGCGAAAGCCGTGGTTGAACACGCCAAAAAACAGGGCGTCCTCTTTCCGCGCGCGGAGAACTATCAGGCCCGCAACGGTCGCGGGGCCGAGGGCATGGTCGAGGGCCACGCCTACTTTGTCGGCAATCACCGCTTCACCCATGAACTGGGCGTGTGCTCGGAAGAGCTTGAGCGCCGGCTGGCTGCCATCGAAAGCCGGGGCCAGTCGGTGATCGTCGTCGGCCACCGTCCGCACGACAACTGCGCGGGCGAAGTGCTTGGCATCATCGCGGTGGGGGACACCGTGCGGCCCAATGCCGCCGACGCCATCCGGGCCCTGCACCGCGCGGGCATCGAATCCGTCGTGATGCTGAGCGGGGACAACCAGCGCACCGCGGACTCGATCGCACAAGCGGTGGGTATCGACGCGGCGCGCGGCGACTTGCTGCCGGAAGACAAGGTCGCAGCGGTGAAGGCGCTGCGCGAAAAATACGGCTCGGTCGGCATGGTCGGCGACGGCGTCAACGATGCCCCTGCGATGGCGACGGCGACGGTCGGCATCGCGATGGGTGCGGCGGGCACGGATGCGGCCATCGAGACGGCCGACATCGCCCTGATGGAAGACGACCTCGGCAAAATTGCCGAAACCGTCCGGTTGGGGCGGCGCACAATGGGGATCATCCGCTTCAACATCACATTCGCTTTGGGGCTCAAAGCACTCTTCCTCGTGCTGACACTTCTCGGCTACGCGAGCCTGTGGCTCGCCATCATGGCCGACACGGGAGCGACGTTGCTCGTCGTGGCCAATTCACTGCGCCTGCTGCGGGTTTCGTCCGGGGCATAGACGGGTTGCAAAAGACGCCGCACCGGGCAGGTTTTGACCGCATCACATGAAACTGCGCGAGAGCGGCATGCCGCCGCAGGATTACTGGGAGACGCTGCTTGATGTGCCGCGCATCCTCGATGCGTTCGGTTTCGGCCCGGCTACGGGCGACGTGGCCGAGCTGGGCTGCGGCTACGGCACCTTCACCCTGCCGCTCGCCCGGCGGATCGGCGGAATCGTGCACACACTCGATATCGATCCGGCGATGGTCGTCATCACATGGGACCGGGTCGCCGCCGCCGGACTGTCCAACGTAAAGGCGGAGACGCGCGACGTGCTGGCCAGTGGCTTCGGCCGGCCGGCCGGCTCCTGCGACGCCGCGCTCCTCTTCAACATCCTGCACGCCGAAGAACCGGTCGCGTTGCTGCGCACCGCCGGTGCCGTGGTGCGGCCAGGCGGACTGGTTGCGGTCATCCACTGGCGCAGCGATATCCCAACGCCGCGAGGTCCGTCGCTCGATATCCGACCCCGACCGGAACAGATTGCGGCCTGGGCGGTCGCCGCGGGCCTCGCCGTTGACCGGGAAAGTTTCGCTCTGCCTCCCTGGCACTTCGGGCTGAGACTGAGGCGGCCTTGAGGCGCCACTGCCGGCTGCTTGGGACCTTCGCGAAGCCGGGGTTAAAGGTCTTGGCACGGGTAAGCGCATGGTTAAATACGGTGCCATGAATTCCATTTCGCTGCTTCACCCGGTTCTGCGCCGGTTCTGCGGACCGCTGCTATGCTTGATTGGGGTGACGACCGGTTTGCACGCGCAGATCACGGAATCGCCGGTCACCGTGGCGCCGGGCCGCTTTCTGCTCAGGATGGACGCGTTGTCCCTGACGTTGAACCATGACGCCGGCACCAAATACGCCGCCAACGGCGTGGCCTCGACCTTCGTGTCCACCGGCCTGACGGCGAATTGGGACGTGCAGGTCGGTGCCGAGGTCTTTATCGACCAGCGATTCGATTCGGGCGGCCTGAATGACCGGCGCTCCGGCATCGGCGACGTCTATTTCCGCACCAAATGGCGGTTCTACGAAGACCCGGCCACGGGCACGGCCGTCGCGTTGCTGCCTTTCGTCAAGCTTCCCACCGGCACCGGCGGGGTGGGCAAGAAGGCCATGGAGGGCGGCCTGATCGTGCCGTGGAAGGCGGATCTGGTGGGCGGGGTGAGCCTGACCGCGATGGCGGAGCTGGATTTTTTGCGCAATGACAGCGACGATGGCTACGATTCCTTCTGGTATGCCTCGATGGCGCTGCACCGGCAGGTGACGAAGGCGATCGGCTTCTACGGCGAAATGACCCTCGGCAAATCGTCGGGCGGCGCGCCCGGGCAGGGGAAAATGGGCGGCGGCGTCACGTTCGCGGTGTCGGACAACGTGTCGTGGGATTACGCCCTTTATCGCGGAATCGCGAGCGGGACTTCAGACTGGACGCACGTGCTGCGGCTGAACTGGGGTTTCTAGGGCGCGCGGGCATCCGGGGGAACGGCGGTCCGCGCGACTTGATGCCGCGATGCCGTGACCCATCACGGCGCAAAGCCGCTCCGGCCGTTGGTTTGATCGCCCAACGACCAGGCGCCATCGGTGGCAGAGATAAATACGCTACGGCTATTAATATTAGGTAAGACTATATTCAGGCTTGACGCCCCCGCGCTGGCCCGGAATTACTCGGCGCATGACCTTCCACGGCAGGCCGGATTGCGCTCGCTCGTTCGCTTCCTTTGCGCGGCTGGCGGCGCGCGTGGTGGCCCCGGGCATGCTGTTTTGGAGCACGGCGTCGGAGGCAAGGGGGCAGCCGGTTTCCCCGTCCGCGCCGGCCCACGCAGGCGAGGCCGGTTTCACGCTTTTCGAGCCGACCCCTCGGGCCCTGCTGCGGGAGCTGTCAACCGACCGCCCCGACCAGACGGAGAGCCCCTACACCGTGGACGCGGGGCATTTCCAGATCGAAATGGACTTCGTGAACTGCACTTACGACCGCGACACCTCGGGGGGAGGCGACGTGTGGACGAAGGACCGGAGCATTGCGCCGATGAATCTGAAGCTGGGCCTGACCAACCGGGTGGACCTGCAGCTGATGATCGATCCGCAGATGAGTTCGCGGGTGGAGGACCGGGTGGCCGGCACGGTAGCGCGGGCCTCGGGATTTGGGGACGTGGCCACCCGGCTGAAGGTCAACTTCTGGGGCAACGACGGCGGGCCGACGGCGTTTGCCATCATGCCTTTTGTCAAATGGCCGCTGCCCGCCTCGAGCGTCCGCAACGGCGAGACCGAGGGCGGCATCATTTTCATCCTGGGCTTCCAACTGCCCGCCGGCTGGAGCTCGGCGGCGATGAGCGAGGTGGACTTTGTCAGCGATGGCGCCGGCGGCCGTGACACCGAATGGCTCAACTCCATCACTTTCTCGCACGGCCTGACTCCGCGGCTTGGCGGTTACATTGAGTTCGTGGCCGTGACTGGCAGCGCGCCGGGCTTTGCGTGGCAGGGCCAATTCGACGTCGGCTTCACTTACGCTCTGGCCAGCAACATCCAGCTCGACATCGGTTGCAATATCGGTGTCACGAAGTCCGCGCCGGACAGGCAGCTCTTCACCGGCGTGAGCCGCCGGTTCTGAAAACTATTCCATGAACGAGACAGTCACAGAGACCAATCCCCCTGACACCGGCTGGCGGCACGCCCGGGTGGCCTTGAGCCTGCCCGAGTCGCACCGCAGCGTGGCCGTGCCGGTCGGCGTGGGCTTCTGGCGCAAGTGCCTGGCCTTCGCCGGGCCGGGCTTCATGGTGGCGGTCGGCTACATGGACCCGGGCAACTGGGCCACCGACCTGGCCGGCGGAGCGCAATTCGGCTATACGCTGCTGTCGGTCATCCTGATTTCAAATCTGATGGCGATTCTGCTGCAGCACCTGTGCGTGAAGCTCGGGATCGCGACCGGGCGCGATCTGGCGCAAGCCTGTCGCGACCATTATCCGCGGCCCGTCGTGTGGTTCCAGTGGATCCTGTGCGAACTCGCCATCGCGGCCTGCGACCTGGCGGAGGTGATCGGCTCGGCCATCGCCCTCCAATTGCTCTTCGGCATCCCGATGGTGTGGGGGTGCATCATCACCGCGGCCGACGTGATGATCGTGCTGCTGCTGCAGAACAAGGGATTCCGCTACCTCGAGGCCGTGGTGATCACGCTCATCCTGACCATCGGCACTTGTTTTGCGGTGGAGCTGTTTCTCGCCAAGCCCGATGTCGCCGGCGTGGTCGCCGGTTTCGTGCCCACGGCGGCCATCCTGCGAAATCCCGCCATGCTTTACATCGCGATCGGCATCCTCGGCGCCACCGTGATGCCGCATAATCTCTACCTGCATTCGTCGATCGTGCAGACGCGGAAATACGAGCAGACCGCCGGCGGCAAGCGCGAGGCGATCAAGTTTGCGACCATCGATTCGACCTTCGCGCTGATGTTCGCCCTGTTCATCAACGGCGCCATCCTCGTGCTGGCGGCGGCGGCCTTCCACGGCTCCGGCCATGCGGACGTGGCGGCGATCCAGGACGCCTACCACCTGCTCGATGGCGTGCTGGGCGTGACCTTTGCGGGCATCCTTTTCGCGGTGGCGTTGCTGGCCTCGGGACAGAACTCAACCCTGACCGGCACGCTGGCGGGCCAGATTGTCATGGAAGGTTTCCTGAACATCCGCCTGCGTCCCTGGCTGCGCCGGCTGATCACGCGGGCGATCGCCATTGTGCCGGCCGTGATTGTGATCGGCGTCTATGGCGAGGACAAGTCCACCGAACTGCTCGTCGCGAGCCAGGTTTGCCTGAGCATGCAGCTCGGTTTTGCCTGCTGGCCGCTGATGCGCTTTACGGGCGAAAAGGCCAAGATGGGCGAGTTCGTCAACCCGTGGTGGATTAAATTGCTCGGCTGGACGATTACTTTGGTCATCATCGGGCTCAACGTGAAACTGCTGCTGGACATCGCCGGCCTCACCGGGGGCAACTGACCATGTATCGGAAAATCCTTGTCGCCCTGGAAAATGGCGCCGCCGACAAGCGGCTGCTGCCGCACGTCAGCGACCTGGCGAAGCAGGTCGGGGCGGAGCTGCTCCTGCTGCACGTGGCCGACGGCTGGGCGGCCCGGAATTTCGAACAGCTGAAACTGGCCGAGTCCGACGAGATGAAGGCGGACAGCGAATACCTCGAGCGCACGGCGGACGAGCTCCGCGCGACCGGCCTGCAGGTGGGCACACTGCTGGCGCTGGGCAATCCGCCGAACGAGATTGCGCGGATCGCGGCGACCGCGGGTTGCGACCTGATCGCCCTGGCCTCGCACGGGCACAAGCTCATCGG
>JAYVZM010000121.1:0-5883 GCA_043783345.1 Verrucomicrobiota bacterium | reverse complement strand
GCCGCCGAGAGTGAGTTCTGCTGGGAATGTGACACCCCCCGCCTGCTCGCCGCCGTCGAGCGCGCCCTCCGCTGATCCATGCCCATCCCCAGCCTGATTCTGCACCAGCGGGCCAAGGAGAGACTCCGCCATCTCGCCATCGAGATCTGCGATGGTTTGCTGCATATCGGCAGCAAGCGCTACCAGCTCCGGGAGGCGCCCACCGTGGTGATCGCTCCGCACCCGGACGACGAGACGCTCGCCTGCGGCGGCATCATCGCCCGCAAGCGCAACGAGGGCCTGCCCGTGCACGTGGTGTTCATCACCGACGGCTGCGCCTCCCATCCCGGCCATCCGCGGCTCGACCCGGCCGCCATTGCGGCCATCCGCCGGCAGGAGGCGATGCGGGCGATGGCCCAGCTCGGCGTGGAGCGCACGGCCATGCACTTCCTGAATGAGCCGGACGGCACGCTCAAGACCATTGCCGCGGATCGCCGCCAGAGTCTGGTGGAACGCCTCGCCGTCCTCCTGCGCACCGTCGGAGCGGAGGAGGTTTTCCTGCCCTGCAATCCCGACGGCAGCAGCGAACATGACACCACCTTCGGCTTTGTGATCGACGCTCTCATCCTCACGGGCCTCCGGCCCGACATCTGGCAATACCCGGTGTGGTCCTGGTGGAATCCCGTGCTGTTGCTCCGTCGCTGGCTCGCCACCGACGACTGCCGGCGCCTTCCGGTGGAGGACTACCTGCTCGCGAAGCGGCACGCGATCGGGTGCTACCAGTCGCAGATCGCGCCCCTCGCCCCCGACACCTGGCCCGCGCTGCCGCCGGAGCTGGTGAAGGTGTTCTACTCCGACACCGAGTATTTTTTCCGTTACCGGATGCCGGATGGCTCCGCTCCCCCGGCATGAAGATCTTTCGCAAGGATCTGCTCGCCCGCCTTCGCTACAAATTCCTGCTGGCGCCGGCCGGCTATGGCCGGCCGCTGGACCAGGCCGCCGCGGACCGCGAATACCGCAGCGGCGCCTGGACGCGCTTCGATCTGCTGCCCGAGCTGCCCCGGCAGAATGTCATCGTCGGCTATGTCACCGCGCTGCACCCGCATCCCGCCATCCTCGATCTCGGCTGCGGCAGCGGCCAGCTGGCCCGGCTTTTCCAACCGCATCCTTTTCGCCGCTACGTCGGATTGGATTTTTCGCCGGAAGGCCTCCGGATCGCACGAGAGCAGAAACTGGCCCGCTGTGAGTTCGTCGAGGGGGACTTCGAGACGTGGCGGCCCACCGAGAAATTCGACGCGGTCATCTTCAGCGAATGCATCGGCTACGCGCGCGATCCCGGCGCGCTCGTCGCCGCCTTCCTGCCGTGGCTTGAGCCCGGCGGCACGGTGGTGATCTCCTATTTTCGCTCCGGCCACTGGCAGGCACACTGGCGGCGCATCGGGCAGCACCTCCAGGTTTTTGAAGCCATGTTCCTCGCCAACGGCCAGGGGCAGACCTGGGACATCAAGCTGCTCCGGCCCCTCCCCTCCGCGTGACCAAACGCGTTCTCATCGCCGGCCGCTTTACCCTCGGCCCCCAAAGCGAACAATACACTGCCCCCGCGTCATGAAACGCGTGCTCATAATCAGTCCGCATTTTCCCCCGGTCAACGCGCCCGACATGCAGCGGGTGCGGGTGAGCCTGCCCTATTTTGTCGAAGCCGGCTGGGAGGTGACGGTGCTGACCGTGGCCGACTCCACGCCCACCGCGCCGCTCGAGCCGGAGCTCGAGGCCACCGTGCCCGCCGGCGTGCGGGTCGAGCGGGCTTTCTGCTTTTCGCGGTGGTGGACCGCCTGGTTGGGCGTCAACAACGTGGCACTGCGTTCCCTGCCCTTCCTTTTCCTGAGGGGCTGGCGGTTGCTGGCCGGCCGGCGCTACGATGTCGTCTATTTCTCCACGACCATGTTCATTGTGCTGCCGCTCGGCCGGCTGTGGAAAATGCTGACCGGAGTGCCCTACGTCATCGACCTGCAGGATCCGTGGGTCACCGATTACTACGAGCGCCCCGGTGCGCCCCGCCCGCCCGGCGGCTGGAAATACCGGACCGCAAAAGGACTGGGGCGGCTGTTCGAAGGCTGGACGATGCGGGGGGTGTCGCACCTCATCGTTGTGTCGGCGGCTTATGGCGACACGCTGCGCACCCGTCATGCCGGCCTGCAGGCGATGCCCGTCACCGAGCTGCCGTTCGGCTCGCCGGATCCTGACCTGGCGCATGTGCGGGCGGCGATGCCTTCCCGCCGGCCTCTCCTGCCCGCCGGCGGGGTGCGGCTGGCCTTTGCCGGGGCGCTGGGACCCGGCATGCTCCCCGCCGTCGGGATTTTGTTCGCGGCGATGGCGGAGGTGCGCCGGGCCGGCGGGGCGCTCTCGGCCCATTTCTACGGCACCAGCTATTCACCCCAAGCCCGTGGCCGGCCGGCCACGCTTGCGCTCGCCTGCCAGTATGGTTTGGAAGACTGCGTGCACGAGCAGCCCGACCGGCTCCGCTATTTCGACGCCCTGCAGGTGACGCTGGAAGCCGATGCCAATCTGCTATTCGGCTCGACCGATCTCGCCTTCACTCCCTCGAAGATTCTCGCCGTGCTGGCGGCGGGACGCCCGGTCGTGGCCATCGCCCCGCTCGACAGCGCCATGGGCACCAGGCTCGCGCAGCTCGGGCAGCCCTGCGTGGCCTTCCCCAACGACGGAGTGGTGGCGGAAAGCATCCAGGAAACCGCCCGGCAATTGCACGCGCTGGCCGGCGGCCAGGCCGCTACGCCCGATTCCGCCGGCCTTCTTCGCTTCAGCGCCCGCGCCGTGGCTTTGCGGCAGTTGGAAATCCTGGCCGGCGCCGCGCGCGCCTAGCCTTCATCCGCCCATGGAATTCGTCAGCCCCGATCCGCTCCCCGAGGAAACCGTCATGGATTACTCGCTGATCGGCGGCGGCCATGCCGAGCGCGGACGCCGGCTTTTCATCACCGGGCTCGGGGCGCTGGTCGCCGCGTTGCTCTATCTCGGTTACACCGCCAACGTCGACGACATCGTCCATCTGGTGCTGGGCCTGTCGATTTTTACCCTCGCACTCGTGCCGTCGCTGCTCTGGGCGCGATCCGGGGGAAGCCGTTTCCCCGTCTTCGAGACCATCCTGGTGCTCTGCGCCAATGCCTACGCCATTCCCCTGCTCAACGCGCGCGAGCAACTGGCCGGTTATCCGGAGGAGGTGATCACCCGGGCCGGTTTGACGGTGCTCGTCTACCAGCTCAGTGCCATTCTGGTTTATGCCGGCACTCGCGGCGTGCCCGGACGCACCCCTTTCTGGCGCGAATCCATCATCACGCACCAGATCGAGCGTCTGATCGTCTACGGCTTGGTCCTTTCCACGGGCTACATCTGGGTGAGCACCTTCACCGATTGGATCCCGCAGGATGCCGTGAGCATCCTCCGGGCGGCGTTCTATGGGGTGGGGATTCTCTGCACCTTCGTCAGCACCCAACGCTGGGGCCGCGGGGACATGGATCAGACGGGAAAAATCGTGCTGCTGTGCACCTTGATCCCCCAGCTCATCTTCATGTCCGTCGGCCTGCTGCTGATCGGCGCGCTCAGCCTGATCGGGATCGCGCTGCTGGGCTATCTCTCCGGCGGCAAACGCGTCCCCTGGCTGGTCATCATCGTGATCTTCGCCCTACTCGCGGTCCTGCACACGGGCAAGACAAAGATGAGGGAGAAATATTGGGAGGAGAAACAACCGCCCCCGACCTTCACCCAGCTGCCGGCGTATTTCGGCGAATGGATCGAATACGGCATGCAACCTACCGCCACCGGGGAGAAAAACGTCAGTCGCAAGCTGCTCGAGCGCACCTCGCTGATGCACATCCTCTGCCTGATCATCAATTACACGCCGGAACGCCAGGATTATCTCTATGGCAAAACCTACACCTACGTGCTGCCCCAGCTGATTCCCCACCTGTTCTGGCCCGCCAAGCCGCGCTCCCACATCGCCACCTACGAACTCGCCAAATATTACGGATTGCAGCAGGAGGAGGACACAGAAAAAACGACGATCGCCTTCGGTTTGCTGACCGAGGCCTACGCCAATTTCGGCATCTTTGGCGCCATCTTCCTCGGCCTGTTCTGGGGATTCTGTCTGAAGAAACTGCAAATCTGGTCCACGTTCAGCCCCATGTTTTCGTTCGCCGGCCTGCTCATGATCCTGCTCACCGCCTGGTCGTTCAGCGCCGAGCTGACCATGGCCGCCTGGGTGTCCTCGTTCGAGCAGGCGGTGGTCGCCCTGCTCGGCATACCCATGATAATCCGGGCCCTCTTCGGCCTTTGACCCCCGGCATGCGCCGCCTCGCCATCGTCCTCTCTCATCCGGTGCAATACTACAGCCCGTGGTTTCGCTGGCTGCGGACGCATACCGCGGTTGAGTTCAAGGTGTTTTATCTCTGGCAATTCGGCGTGACCGCCCAGCGGGATCCGCAGTTCGAGACCGCTTTCCGGTGGGATGTCGATCTCTTGGCGGGTTACGACTCCGAGTTCGTGCCCAACCGGGCGCGCGATCCCGGCACCCACCACTTCCGCGGCCTCGACAACCCGGCGCTGGGCCGCCGGCTCGCCGCCTGGCAGCCGGAGGCCGTGCTGCTCTTCGGCTACAATTGGCTGTCCCAGCTCCGCGCCCTCTGGTGGGCCCGCCGCCGGGGCGTGCCCCTGCTCTTTCGCGGCGACTCCCATCTGCTGGGTCGCGAGCAACTGCCCTTCTTCCGTCGGCTCCTGTTGAAATTTCTCTACCGGCAGTTTGCCGCCATCACCTATGTGGGGGAGGCCAATCGCGACTACTTCCGAACGCTCGGGGTGCCGGACAAGCGGCTCTTCTTTGCCCCGCACGCGGTGGATGCCGCGCACTACAATCCGGCGGATGCCGCGGCCCGCCGCGCCGCCGCGGCTCTTCGCGCGGAACTCGGGCTCACGGGCCGTCGCGTCGTGCTTTTCGCCGGCAAGTTCCATCCCCGCAAGCAGCCCGTGCCGCTGCTCCAGGCCTTCCTGGAAGTGGCCACGCCAGCGGATGCCCTGGTTTTCGTGGGCGATGGCGCGGAGAAGACCCGGCTGCAGTCCCTCGCCGCCGCCCACCCCGCCGCCTGCGTCCGTTTTCTGCCCTTCGCCAACCAGACCGAAATGCCCGGGCGTTATCTGCTCGCCGACATTTTTGTCCTCCCGTCGCAGGGCGGCTACGAGACATGGGGTCTCGCGATCAACGAGGCCATGCACCTCGGCGTGCCCTGTCTCGTTTCCGATCTCGTCGGCTGCCAGCGCGACCTCGTGCACCCCGGCGAGACCGGCTGGGTTTTCCCCGCCGCGGACGGCGCCGCCCTGGCCGCCGTGCTGCAAACCGCGCTCCGCACCCCGCCGGAAGAGATGCACCGGCTGGGTCGCAATGCCCTCGCCATGGTGGCAGGCTACACTTATCAGCAGACCAGCGACGGCCTCCTCCAGGCCCTGGCCAGCCTGCCGCCCCGTTAGCCCATGCGCATCACCATCGTCCACGGTTTCTTCCTGCCCGTGCCGCCCATTAGCGGCGGCTCCACCGAAAAATCCTGGTATAACCTGGGCCGCGAGTTCGCCATCCGCGGCCACACGGTCACAATGTTCTCCCGCCGCTGGCGCGGTCTGCCGGACGAGGAAACCAGCGAGGGGATCCGGCATGTGCGCCTGCGCGGCGCGGATCATCAACGCCGGCTCTGGCGCAACCTGCTCCAGGATTTCATCTGGAGCTGGCGCGTGTTTTTCGCCCTGCCGGCGGCCGATATCGTGGTGGTCAACGCCGTCGCCCTGCCTATGTGGCTGGGCTGGCTCAAGCCGCGGGCCGGCCGCGTCGTCATCATGACCGGCCGG